>JAGGRU010000206.1 GCA_021159425.1 Sulfurovum sp. | reverse complement strand
TTAATCGGTGTCCCGTACTTTTTTTAAATTTGAAACGCAAGCCGAATATTTACCTTTTTTGGTGTTTTACCCTACATTTCGCACAATTGGAACATGATTTCACGAATTACGTTGAATCAACATTTTGAATTAAAACTGAATTCTTAAAAATCCACCATTGGTTCTGGATTATGGTATAAACTGAGACTGAAACTCCCAGTAACCGGAGTACAGTTTCATGCAGCTTGGTAACACCTTTCAGTATCGTATGAATGATTTGGCCATTTTTTTCAATCATACCAAGATAAACATCTTCGAAAAAACGGGTGAGATTATTCCAGGTTGGTTTTTTGGTGTTCATGCCGTTGGGCAATATGGGAAGTTTTTCAATCTTTTCCTCAGCCATATTTTTTCGGATATTACGTTCCATCAGGCTGACGATCATTAGTGCAATAAAGTAAAGAAAAGTCATGGCCTCGATTCTCCTTGGTTTTTTTAGAAAGACAGGGGCGACCTTGAGAATGGACTTGGCGGTGTACATTCTTTTTTCAAGATAGGGTTGATTTTTATAGGCTTTGAGCACTTCTGCTGCCTCGATACGAGCATTGGTAATAAGAGGAAAAATACCGTCACGGGTAGCCAGATTGTCTATGGCCTCATGATCCAATTCCCACTCCAGACGGTAGGAAATATGTTCTTCTTCTTTATACTGTGTGTTGGGTCCTGGCTTCCCTGGGCCTATCTGGCCTTGAACGATTTGTTTGTCTTCGATGAGCTGAATTTGGAATAAATCGGATACACCCTTGGTTGCTTTTTTGATAGCTTCTTCAATTTGTTCCTTTGTCTTAAGGTTGTATTTATTGAGTCGGGGACAAAGCTCAGTCAGTTGACTATCGGCTTTGGCGATTCTGTTTTCTCTGCGGCCTTTATCCTGTTTTTCTTTGGCGCTACTGTGAACCCAAATGATACGATATCCATTTTTGGACGGTTCTCCCTCGTATGTTTTGTAAAGGACAGTTTCTGATTTTTTTCGGCTATTTGGGGTTTCATAGGCATATTGCCATTCAATGGGGTTTGTTTTCAAGAATTCATAAAACTGTTTGACTTCAGAGCGATTTTTGGGAACTATCGTAATAAATATTCCGCCGTGTTCATGGATGTGATCCAGATTTTTCTGCGAACACAGTTTGCAGTCGGCAATATATATAAAATCTGATTCTCCCAGGAATTCTCGAAGGGCATTCCAATTGGGGATATGGGTTGTGTCATCGGTGCGGTTTCCATCAAATAATTCAAATGATAAGGGAACATTTCCATCAGCGGTGATATTTAAGCCGAAAACAATTTGTTTGCAGTCGGGCCGGTGGTCTTTGTTGAAACCGTGCTTGAGTTTAACAGCTTCGGGGTCTTCATTTTCATATTGGCCGAAAAAAGTAACCGATGTACTGTCATTATGTATCTGCTTATTTTCAAGCAGATACACCTCAATGGCATTCGAAGACAATTCGGCCATAAAGGAATTTCGGTCTGCCTTGAACAGCAGGTCAAGTTTTTTAGCAAGCTGATCGTCATTGTAGATTGAAGCGTTGAAGTCATACTCACTTAGGCCGTCCATATAATCAGCCGCCCATTTTTCAACTCTGTAAAGAGGCTGTGATGCGCAGACGATATTAGCCACCATAATCGAAAGAATTTGAGCAGAATCAACAGGGGAACGCTTTGGGGTTTCAACATATTTTGAAAAAAGACCATAAATATCAAGTTGATCCATGTAGTATTTGACCATGGGAAGCACATCAACCTTTTTAGTGACCACATCCATTTTATCCATAAACGATCCTCGAAAATAAAGTTTTAAGGATATTATGGACTATAAAAATGAAAATGTCCAGCAAATTCGTCATCTGAACGTTTTTGATTCGCATTTTTAATTCAAAAAACGTTGCTCGAAAAGTGCGGAATGTAGG
>JAGGRU010000238.1 GCA_021159425.1 Sulfurovum sp. | reverse complement strand
ACTAATCCTCAATCTTTAAAGTTTTAATTTCAAGTGCCTTCATACACTTCATAACCTAGATTCCCGAAACACCTAACGATAATCCCCTAAAAAATCCAAAATATCCCTATTTCACGACATTTCATAGTCATTTAGCTTGCAATAAACATCGTTATGTGTTATAATACCTAACGATATAAGGAGTAAGAAATGGCAGCAATTGTGCACCAAAAAGATAAACGTTCAGGGATTACCTATGCCTATGAGTCTATCTCCTATTGGGACAAGGAGAAACAGCAGTCCCGTGCTAAACGCAGGTTAATAGGAAGAGTCAATGAAGTAAGTGGTGAAATTGTTAAAACGGATGGAAGAGGTCATAAAAAGAAGAGTAACGCTATTACTGTTACCGCAACACGGCAATTCTATGGTGCCACGTATCTCTTTGATGCGATAGGTGCGAAGTTAGGACTTGTAGATGATTTGAAGGCATGCTTCGGTGATCGTTATAAGCAGATACTCTCACTTGCCTATTATCTCATTCTTGAAGAAAACAGTCCGCTCTATAGATTTGAAAAGTGGAATCATCTCCATCAGCATCCTTATGGTGAAGACATTCCTTCACAACGCAGTAGTGAACTCTTTGGGAGTATCGATGAGAGCAGTAAGCAGAAGTTTTTCTCCTTACAAGCCAAGCGAAGAGAGAAGGAGGAGTATTGGGCGTATGATACAACCTCCATCTCCAGTTACTCTGAACAACTCAAACAGGTACAGTATGGCTACAATAAAGAACACGACCCTTTAGCCCAGATCAATTTAGCCTTGGTATTCGGGGAGAAGTCCAATCTTCCTTTTTACTATCGTAAACTCTCGGGAAATATTCCAGACTCTAAAACACTTCAACATCTCTTGGATGACTTTGATACATTGGGATTCACTAAGGCTAAGTTGGTGATGGATAGAGGCTTTTATTCTAAAAGTAATGTGAATGCGCTTTACAAGGGACATCGTAAGTTTATTCTCTCAGCAAAGAACTCGCTCTCTTTCGTTAAAAAGGGGTTAGAACCTATTTACGACACCTTTCGTTCGTTTGAACATTACAGTGAACAGTATGAACTCTATAGCCATACAGTACAGACAAAATGGGAGTATGAACAAGAGCGTCCCTACAAGGGGGATATGCTTAAAAGTGATAAACGTATCTATATCCATTACTACTACAATATCGAACGTGCTGCTGAAGAGGAAACCGCTTTTGATAAACGACTCATTGGACTACGTAATGAACTTATCACTCAAAAACGTATTGCCTCACATGAGACACTTTACAATAAGTACTTTATTATTAAACAGACACCCAAGCGTGGGGTTAGTGTCGAAGTGAAAGAAGATGTTGTCAATGCGGTCAAACGTTATTATGGCTTTTTTGTCTTGATCTCTAATGAGACCATGAACAGTATTGAAGCATTAGAGATCTATCGTAATAAAGATGTTGTTGAAAAAGCCTTTGGTAATTTAAAAGAGCGTCTGAACATGCGTCGTCTGCTTGTCTCTTCGGAACGTAACCTTGATGGTAAGCTCTTTATTGAATTCATTGCTTTAATCTATCTTTCCTATATTAAGAAACAGATGCAGACACAAGAGATGTATAAACATTACACTTTGCAGGGTATGTTGGATAAGTTAGATGTTATTGAGTGCTATCAGAGTAAAGGACATAAGCTCCGTGTTGGGGAGGTATTAGAGAAGCAAAAAGAGATTTATCGTCTACTGGGTGTGACAGTGCCTTCCTCGTTATGAGTTACTGGGAATGTAGGTTCTATAAAATACAATATTGGGTTATATCAGAACTACAACCCTTTCATCACAATTTCAAACAAATAATCCACTTCATGGTCTTCCAACAAAACCGTTTTTTTTGTCTGAAAAAAATCCAATACTTTTTTGGTAGGGAGAGCAGGGCTGTATATG
>JAGGRU010000263.1 GCA_021159425.1 Sulfurovum sp. | reverse complement strand
CTTCTTGCCGGACGATTTAATAAAAAAGAGATAGAACAGTCTGACCTTCTTGAAGCCATTGAAAGATCTTTTGTAGGACTTGAAAAGAAAAACCGTAAAATTTCTGAAGTAGAAAAGAGAATTGTTGCGTATCATGAAAGTGGACATGCACTTATGGCTGAACTTTCTAAAGGGGCTACACGTGTCACCAAAGTTTCTATTATCCCTAGAGGGCTTGGTGCCTTAGGTTATACTCTACACCTTCCGGATGATGAGGACAGATTCTTAAAACAGAAACATGAACTCCTCGCTGAAGTAGATGTACTGCTTGGTGGTCGTGCTGCAGAAGAGATATTTATAAAAGAGATCTCTACAGGTGCAGGAAATGACCTTGACCGTGCCACTGCCATCTTAAAAGACATGATCTCAGTCTATGGTATGACTGATGTTGCCGGGCTTATGGTACTTTCACGCTCTTCAAACTCCTTTTTGGGTGGAGGTGCAGTAAGTACTGACTACAGTGAAAAAATGGCAGAAGATATGGATAACTATATCCGTGGTACACTCAATGAGCGTTACATTTTTGTAAAGAAAACACTCACTGAGTATCACCAAGCCATAGAAAACATGGCTGCTGTCCTTCTTGATGTGGAAGTCATCGAAGGTAAAAAAGTACGTTCGATCATAGCAGACTTTGAAACAGAGAACAATATGGAAAGTCGTCTTGCACATGGAGATAAAATAGCAAAAGCAGAGGCATTTGCAAAAGAGCAGGCTTTGAAAAAAGAAGAAGAATTAAAAGAGGAAGAGTCAAAAGAAGCATAAAATGAATAGATCAAATTTACTCTACGTCTTACCTAACCTATTTACTGCCAGCAGTATTTTTGTAGGAGTCATTTCCATTGTAGAAGCCAGTAAAGGCAACTTTGTACTTGCTTCCTGGCTTATTCTTTTGGCATTGATATTTGATGGATTAGATGGAAGAATAGCACGTATGACAAATACGACCTCTCAATTTGGTGTAGAGTTTGACTCTCTGGCCGACATTATCTCTTTTGGTATTGCCCCGGCTATGCTCATGTACTTTTTTATAGGTCATGAATTTGGACGTTTTGGTATCTTGGTTTCAGCTCTTTATGTCATCTTCGGAGCCATTCGATTGGCACGTTTTAATATTTCAACTGCCAAAACAGATCCCAATGTATTTATAGGTCTGCCTATTCCAACAGCAGCAGTATTTGTTTCAATGTGGATACTTCTTTTTCATAAGTACTCCCTGGAAGACTACAGTATTATTTTATTATTCCTGGCATTAGGCGTAGCTATGCTGATGGTGAGTAATTTTCGTTACCCCTCCTTTAAAAAAGTACAACTCGATAAACCAATGGTCTTTAAAACAATGATCGTACTGGTACTGGTAGCTTCTTTACTTTACCTCTATTCAGCAGAAGGGTTTGCTATTGTTATTTTAGCCTATGTACTTTACGGACCACTTCGTGCTGTACAGACCATGTATATTAAAAAGATAAAAATAAAACGCTAGAATTCAATGGTCGGTAAACCGACCCTACATTTTGATATGATGTAGGGTCGATTCATCGACCACCGCTTGACACAAATATATAAATTCTGTATACTTCTAAAAAATCACAGGAGAACAACATTATGAAAAAAATCATAAACATACAGACTATTTTTGCTAAAGACAACTCTCTCCTGCTGCTCTCACTCTAATTTTCCCACAGTTACAATTTACATTCTAGTTTCTAATTAACCACTATTTAGGTAAAATTAGACAATTTTCAAGCCAAATGGCTTTTTTTATAACACTAAGGTTATTACAATGAGTAAAGAAACAATTATAATATTCGACACAACATTAAGAGATGGTGAACAGAGCCCGGGGGCTTCCATGAACACTGAGGAAAAGATCCAGATCGCTGTACAGTTGGAGCGATTGGGAGTTGATA
>JAGGRU010000119.1 GCA_021159425.1 Sulfurovum sp. | reverse complement strand
GGAGAAGCCCAACTCATACAGTACACGTGCAGACGTTATGTAAAAGGTCTTGAAGAGGTACCTGTTCTTGAAATGTTACAAGACAACTTTCCTGAAAAGGGATATGTCTATCTCAAAAAACTTGATTTGGTTAAAAATCTGCTGGATCTGGGTTGGTTGATCCAAATGAATTTTGGACAGGAAAAAGTACATGAAACATCAAAACTTGAATTGCTTAATACATCAGTAACACCCAGTATTGCACTTTTACGCCTGCTTGAAGAGGGCTCACTTGAAATTTTCCTTCCCGAAGTCAAATCCTACACAGATCATTTGGAATATTTACAAGATCAGTTCGATATGGTTGCACTTTTGCATAAAATTTCCACATTCAAACAGGGTTTTGCAGACAACTCTTTAAGTATAGGACGACTAAAAAATAAGTTGACACTTTTGACAACACGTATAGAAGAGCGTGTTAAAATGACAGAGAGTCCCATTGTAGTGGAAGAATTTTTTAAAGAAAAAGAGTTGGATCAAAAAGAGAAGCGGATCTTTCTTGCTCTGCTAAAAGAGGAGTATTCCGGAGGGGAAGGTCAGTTTAGAGATATGAATACTCTTATAGAACTGATCTCCTTCGATGAATATGAAAAGATCAAAAACCGTGCCCTGCTTGAAGATGGTGCTAAACTCATTACGGAAGATATTATCGACTATGAAGAGATACTCAATATGTTTGGAGGGGTAAGTCGTTCTTTCTATCTACAGGAAGAGGTAATGCAACGTATTATCCATCCCAATAAAACAAAAAAAGTGACTAAACTTAAACTGGATGCTTTGGTACAGGAACAGGAACTTTTTGAATATTTAAACCCTAGCACTACACTGGATGATGTAGTACTGCATCCCAAAACCAGAGAGACGTTAAACAATGTTGTCAAGCAGGTTGATAAAGAAGTCTTTAAAAAGTTAAAAGAGTGGGGAATTAAAGATAAACGTAAAGGTATTGATGCACGTATCATCTTTTACGGTGCGGCGGGAACAGGTAAAACGATGACTGCCATGTCTTTGGCAAAAACACTTAAAAAGCCCATTCTCTCTTTTGACTGTTCTAAAATTTTGTCTATGTATGTGGGTGAGAGTGAAAAAAATGTACGAAAGATATTTGATGATTTTAAAGATTTGAGTATAAAAGCAAAAGTAGAACCGATCTTACTGCTTAACGAAGCAGACCAATTCCTTAGTTCACGCTCTGAGGGTGCAGGATCTTCAGCTGACAAAATGCACAATCAGATGCAAAATATTTTTCTGGAACAGATAGAGAAATTTGAAGGTATTTTAATTGCCACAACCAATTTGCTGGGTAACATCGATAAAGCTTTCTCAAGACGCTTTAACTACAAAATAGAGTTTAAAAAACCAGGTAAAAAACAGCGTTTGAGACTCTGGCAATTCATGCTCCCTGAAAATGCAGACTATACTGAAGACTTCGATATGACAGAACTTGCAAAATATGATTTAACAGGTGGGCAGATCAATCTCATCATTAAAAATACAGCCTATAAAGTAGCAGTAAGAGATGAAAGTGTATTCGGAAACCAGGATTTCCTTGAAGAGATTGAAAAAGAGTTGGGTTCCAGTTTTGATGGTGCGAAGAGTATGGGGTTTAAGGTTTAGATCTTATTTTATAGTATATGCTAAATCTATACCAAGTATATTAAAAATATATGCTATAATAAGATGTCTAGATAAAAAGGTTAAAGATGGAAGTAAGATGGAGTGTTGAGAAAAACAGTATTTTAAAACAGACTCGAAAAGTATCTTTTGAAGATGTGGAAAATGCAATTATGAATGATAATATATTAGATATCATTCCTCATCACAACCAAGAAAAATATGCTCATCAGGAGTTAATGATCGTGTATATACAGAATTATACGTATTACGTGCCTTTTGTAA
>JAGGRU010000122.1 GCA_021159425.1 Sulfurovum sp. | reverse complement strand
TCGAAGATGTTTCTTGCATGGATGTTAAGATCCAGATCTTCTGTTATTTCAGTACCGAAGTTAAGGTTCCATAAAGTGTAGTTTCCGGTTTCAACTTCAGATGTCATGTAAGTGACAGGATCAACTGCATTATCTATTCTCTCACCTATATACTGTGCATTGATTCCAAAATGCATAGTGTCATTCATATAGTACTCTGCTGAAGCGTTCAAAACATCTTTAGGACGTCTAACAAGATCTGTACCATCCTCTTTTTCATACTTGAAAAGGTGAGTATAGTTTGCAGAGAGATGAATGTTCAGTGATTCAACTGTGTATGCACTTTGTACTTCAAGTCCCTCAAATTTTGATTTACCCTCAACATTATAATACCCACCGATAAATGTCATAGGGTCATAAGTATAATCGATGTTATCTTCTACGGTGTTGTTAAAGTAAGTGACAGAAAGCAGTTTTTTATAAGAAGCAGAAATATCAAAACCTCTTGTGTAACTTGGTTTCAATAACACGCCTACAGCAGGTGTGGCAAGTTGAAAAGAACTGGGTGAGTCGTATGAAGTATAATAGTTTGCAGAAGTAAGAAAACCCTGAAGGAATTCATGATTATGTTTTAAACCCACTTTATAGGTAGTTTTATTATCAAATTCATCATAGTGATCGTATCTCAAATTTGTTTCCAGCATAGTATTTTCATCTATATCGTATGTATTGGAAATGAATATGGCTTTGTTTTTATATTGTGCTTCTGTCGGTAAAGAAGGAAAAGTTGAAATATACTCATTGAGTCCGTCAATATCTTTATATTCCAATCCCAGTACGGCTTTACCGCTTGTATAGTCATAGGCATTAATTAAAGAGTACTCTTCGAGAGTTGCATGATAAACATTATGTGCATCACCGGAAAATCCTTTTGTATAGAAGTCCCTCTCGTATTCACCTTTACTGGCATGAAAAGTTGCAGAGTAGTTACTCTGTGTAAAGTAGTAGTCTAAAGCAACATTTTCCTGATCAGATGTAGCGTGACTATAATCATCGTCTGCCTGTTTGACTGAATAACTGTCGTCAAATTCTGTTTCTGTCTGGATGTTGTTATAGCTTAGTCTGAGTTTATTGTTTTCATTAAAAGCATATCCCAGTTTCAGATTGTAATTTTTATTTTCATATCCGTCTTCTTCCGCATCTCTTGGAGCAAGTGCAGAAAACCCGTCCGTTTTAAGAATGGAAGCAAGTACCTGGGCTGTCAGTTTTTCATCTTTGTATGAAAGGTCAGCATCTGCCCCTCTTGTGTTGTATGATCCATAACTTAATGCAAGTGAACCGTGAATACCGTCTTTGGCTTCTTTGGTAATGATATTGATGACACCTGCTGAAGCATTTGACCCCCAAATACTGCTTGACCCGCCTTTGACAATTTCAATTTGTTGAATGTTACTTGTAGTAAGAGAGTCAAGGATTGCCGTACCATTGGTTGTACTTGGATCGTTGAGACGCATACCGTCCAGAAGCACAAGGACTTTCCCGGAATCCATACCTCTGACAAAGAAAGAGGTAGGCTGCCCTAATCCTCCGGAATTTGCTACAGAAATACCGGATACGGTGTTAATTGCCTGTGCAACCGTTTGATAGCCTTTCTCTTCTATGTCTTCAGAAGTGATCACTTCAATGTTCGCTGTTGTGTTTGCAATGGATTGGACTGTTTTGTTTGCAGAGACTACTGTAATTTCTCCAATGTTCTCGTCTGCGTATGTGTTTGCTGTGAGTAGCAGTGTGGCGGTGATGAGGCTTAGTGATTTTGTCTTCATTATTTTTCCTGTAGACGTATATTATATATATGATGTAGGGTCGGTTTACCGACCAAGATTTTAGATGTTATATTAAAATGTGAATTTGAATTGTAAAGGTCGGTAAACCGACCCTACGGTGCTAAGCAGAAAATGATGGAGGCGAAGTTTTATATTCTTGTATCTTAAAGGCAAATTTCAGGTACTGGTAATTGCTGTCAAGTCTACTCAACTTATGTAAAGT
>JAGGRU010000108.1 GCA_021159425.1 Sulfurovum sp. | reverse complement strand
CTTTATACTCTTCAAGCTTCCCCTGTATCACATGCGAAGATCCCACTTCAAAAAGCTTATGATGGTAAGGAGTCACACGAAAAAAAGTAGAAGAGAGTCGTCTGCCTGACTGTGTCAAAAGAAAAGTGACTCGCAGTTTACCAGAGTAGATACTGCTGTCTGTCACTTTGGCTTCAAGCGTATGCACTTTACCAAGTTCAAGTGTTGTGGATAGCGTAGTATCATTATAAGAAGTCGGAATAATCAGTGCCAGATCAAGCAGTGAATAGATCTTAAGTTTTTTGAATAACTGTTTTGCTTCTTCCACGGTGAACTCCGTTCAATTTATTTTTATTAAAGTTTAATTGTGTACAATAATGCAAAGGGTACACAGAAGTGTAAGGAAGCTCTAATTCCTTACACCTTGTGAGATTTCTCAATCTGTGTTCTTTTTGGTCTTCTTGCAATCTCTATAATTTAACCACATAAATATGATCTTCACCACAGATAACACAAGTGCCAGTACAGGAATAAATTCCATCTGCACCCTTTACCTTAGATTTTTTCCACCCACATATTAAATGCCAAGCCCAAACCCTAAATAAAATAAAGTAAAAAACACTACCCTAGCGTAAAAGGGTACAAAATGATTATAACTGTTTTTGGAAATATGTGAGAAAAATATGTCATATTGTCATGTTTTGTAGGTCGGGGTGCCCTCTCCCCGACATTAATTTGCATAATGTGAAATTAAAATAAAGAAAATAAAAATTTTAAGTTGAAGTCGGGGTGAGGACACCCCGACCTACTTTTTCGTAACAATCGCAAACGAAAGATCTGACAACTCTTTATGAGACTCAATAAATGCATTCATCTCTTCAAGCGTGACAGATTCTATTTTTTTCAACTGCTCTTTTGAAAAACCAAGCGGTCTTCCGTAATAGTACTCATCATAAGCTCTATGGAGTCTTTGTGACAATGTTTCTGTGCGCAAAGGTTCTGAACCTACCAGGAACTCTTTAGCAGCTTTGAGCTCCTCTTTTGTGATACCTTTGTTGACAAAATCATCAACCACTTGCTGTACCAGATCTTTTGCTTCAGTTTGTGTAGAAAGTTTGGTCTGAAGATACCCGCTCAAATATGATACAGACTTGGTACGTCTTAACGCCGAATAAGCACCATAGGTCAATCCTCTTTTTACACGTATCTCTTCCATAAGACGTGACCCGAAACCGGCACCGCCAAGCAGATATTCTGCTATTTTAGCTTTATACTGATCTTTCTCTTTATAAGAGTAATCAAAGGGTGCGCCAAAATAAATGTATGCCTGTTGTGTCTCTTCATCTATGAGTACAGTTTCTTTTTTATTAGATGCATTAAGCGTTTTGATCGTTTTCACTTCTACTTTAGGCAACAGTAGCAAAATCTCTTCTACATATTTCTGGGCTTCAGCAAAAGATATATCTCCACCCACTACTGCAATGGCATTATTGTATCCTACATGTGAAACAATAAATGTTTTTATATCATCCAAAGAGATACTTTCAACACTCTCTATCGTACCGTTATATGGTCTTGCAAGCGCTGAACCTTTAAACAATGTCTCTCTTAATTTTGATCCTGCAATATAGTCAAAGTCACTTTTCTTTTGCGTCAGCCAACCGATCTTTTGATGCTTGACATGTTCCATGGCTTCTTTCGTATAATTTGGATCTTTCAATAACTCTTTAAGTCTGTCCACTGCATAAGCAAACTCAGATTTAAGCGCAGACACTTCCAAAATGAAACTCTCACGACCGACATGTGCTCCAACATCAACAGCATGTGCATCAAGTTTGGTTGCAAATCCGACAGAGCCGTCTTTAGATGTACCTTCATTCAACAATTTAGCCGACATATCCGCCAAACCGTCTTTAGTGTTACTCAAATGCCCTGCATTTTTAAATACCAGTTGAATGGATACAATAGGAATATATTTCCCCTCTTCAAACACAACAGGAACTGAAGTATCCTTAATTTTGATCTCTTTTACCATTTCAGCCATCAACACTCCTTGTAGCACCATTAA
>JAGGRU010000145.1 GCA_021159425.1 Sulfurovum sp. | reverse complement strand
TATCGATAAACATCAATACATCAAGACCCATCTCATCTCTAAAGTACTCAGCCATTGTAAGAGCGCTAAGTGCAATTCTGTTTCTTGCTCCAGGAGGCTCTGACATTTGACCGTAGCACAGTGCAACTTTGTCAAGTACGTTCGACTCTTTCATTTCAAAGTAAAGGTCATTTCCTTCACGTGTTCTTTCACCAACACCGGCAAATACAGAGTAACCACTGTGTTTCAATGCAACGTTATTGATAAGTTCCATAATAATAACGGTTTTACCAACACCGGCACCACCGAATAGTCCAACTTTTCCACCTTTTGAATACGGTGCAAGAAGGTCAACTACTTTAATACCTGTTTCAAAAACTTCTGTTGCTGTACT
Organism: Sulfurovum sp.; assembly: GCA_021159425.1. Lineage (GTDB taxonomy): Bacteria > Campylobacterota > Campylobacteria > Campylobacterales > Sulfurovaceae > Sulfurovum. Next base: position 1,681 of record JAGGRU010000145.1, on the reverse strand, counting down.
TAAATCTTCAAATTTTGGCGCTTCTCTGTGGATAGACCAATACTCTTTTGCATTCACTTCACCTGCTTCATCAACAGCTTCACCGATCACGTTAAAGATACGTCCAAGCACTGCTTCACCTACCGGAACTTTAATAGAGTCACCTGTAGCTCTTACTTCTTGTCCTCTAACAACGCCATCAGTCAAATCCATAGCAATTGTTCTTACTCTGTTATCACCAAGTTGTGCTGCTACCTCTAAAACCAATCTATGCTCTTTACCGTCAATAACGATCGTTGTTTCTAACGCTTCATTGATCTCCGGTAGATAGTCTGTAAAATCCACATCTAGAACGGGACCTAAGACTTGTACTATTTTACCTGTCATTTCTTCTCCTCTAATTATTTCATTGATTCCACACCACTGATAATCTCTATGAGTTCAGTCGTAATGGCTTCTTGTCTTGCTTTATTATACTTTACAGTAAGGTCTTTTACCATCTCTTTCGCATTTGTAGTTGCTGCGTCCATCGCTTGCATTCGCGCAGAATGTTCTGCTGCCAATGAATCAATGAGTGAGTAATACATTGTATACTCAATATAACGCTTAACCAATGCATCAAGAAGTGTATCATCATCATCCGGCTCTATTTCAAGTTCTGAAGTTGAAACAGAATCAAGTTCCAGCTCTGATGTATCTACCGGCAAGATCTGATCTTCTTTGATCTCTTGTGTGATTATATTTACATAACCATTATGAATCAAAATGATCTTATCGGTTTCACCGTTCACATATGATGATGCCACTTCAGAGATGAACTCTGCTGCCTGCTTAAAATCCGGTGCGGCACTCAAACCGACGATCTCATCACTTAATTCAACATTGTTGAATTTGAAATAGTCAATCCCTTTTCTACCCACTGCTCTAAGACGTACTTTTACATCTTTTGCTTTATACTCAGCAAGCAAGTGATTCACCCTCTTGATCGTTTGTGAATTAAATCCGCCACAAAGACCTTTGTCTGCAGTAATGAAAACAATATCTACACTTTTAGGATCTGATACATCCTTAAAGAAAACATTATCAATACCTTCTGCGTTGGACTGTTGCATTTTTTGAGCGATCTCTTCTATAAGTTCGGTCAATTTTGCAGCATAAACTCTTGAACGCTTAGCAAGCTCTTCTGTTCTTTTCAGTTTAGCAGAAGAGACAAGCTTCATAGCATTAGTCGTTTTTTGTGTATTCTTAACAGATCCGATCTTACGCTTTATCTCTTTTAAATTAGCCATAATTAGCCTTTCTTACTCAGCAAATGAAGCTTTGAAATCTTCGATAGCTTTACGTAATTGAGCATCAGTATCATCAGAGATCTTTTTCTCTGTTCTGATAGAATCTAAGATGTTTGAATGTTTTGCTTCCATAAATGGCATAAGGTCAGCTTCGAACTTCGTTACGCTAGCAACTGGAATATCATCCAGGTATCCTTGTGCACCGGCAAAAATGATCACAACTTGTTTTTCAATAGGCACTGGAGCATATGGCCCCTGCTTAAGAACCTCTACCATTCTTTGACCACGTTCAAGCTGACCTCTCGTATAGTCATCAAGATCAGATGCGAATTGTGCAAATGCCTGAAGCTCTCTAAAAGAAGCAAGGTCAAGTCTTAGTGTTCCTGAAACTTGTTTTGTTGCTTTAATTTGAG
>JAGGRU010000244.1 GCA_021159425.1 Sulfurovum sp. | reverse complement strand
ATCAAAGAACTCTTTGATAACAGCCAAGTCAACACCTGGAGTTGGGACATAGGCTAAAACTCTGTACGCAAATAGGAATCCCAATGTGATCAGGATTTTTTGAGTTAAAGCATTGCCCATGATTATTTTCCGCTTGTTGTAACAGCTTCGTCTTTGATCTTAGGTGCAAGTTCTTTCGCAGATGCACCGATCAATTTAACGCGTTTAACTGTTTTTTGCAATGTGTGAACTGATGCAATACTCTCAAGAGTAATTTCATCAAGTGCAGCGATCGCTTTGATCTTCTCTACATTGATCACATATGGTTTCTCTACCGTAGAAGTAAAACCAATTTTAGGTAATCTTTTGTAAAGTGGCATTTGACCACCCTCGAAACCTCTTTTTTTGCTGTAACCAGATCTAGATTTTTGACCTTTGTTACCACGTCCAGCTGTTTTACCTGTTCCTGAACCTTGACCACGACCAACTCTTTTTCTATTTTTAGTTGATCCCGGTGCAGGTTGTAAATTATGTAAACCCATAAGATCCCCTACGCTTTGATTCTAGTAAGTGCTTGAATTGTTGCTCTTACTAGGTTATTTGGGTTGTTAGAACCGATTGATTTGCTAAGAACATCTTGAATTCCTGCAAGCTCAAGTACTGGTCTGGCAGCACCCCCGGCGATAACACCTGTACCTTCTGATGCTGGTCTGAGAACAATTCTACTTGCGTTGAATTTGTGTTCAATGTCATGAGCAATAGTAGTACCTTTGATGTTTACTTTCACAAGATTCTTGTGTGCATCATCAACCGCTTTTTTAATCGCATCCGGAACTTCTTTGGCTTTACCAAATCCGTATCCAACTGTACCTTTTTTGTCACCAATCACTACAAGTGCAGTAAATCTAAATCTTCTACCACCCTTAACAACTTTAGTAACACGACCGATATTTACGATTACTTCTTCAAATTCTTTTTCAATTTCTTCATTATGATTATTATTTTGCATCATGCTTCCTTAAAACTTAATTCCGGCTTCTCTAAGTGCATCAGCAAATGACGCAACAACACCGTGGTAAAGGTAACCATTTCTGTCGAAAACAACAGTATCAATGTTTTTAGAAGCAAGGTTTTTAGCCATCTCGGCAGCTACTTTTTTTACATCTTCCTGGTTTACTTTTAAACCAAGTTTTTTACCATCTACAGAAGCCAATGTAACACCTGTAGTGTCATTGATCGCTTGAGCGTAGAAGTGTTTATTTGACTTAAATACAGATAATCTAGGTAGAGTATCTGTTCCGAAGATCTTAGCTCTTACTCTGGCTTTTCTTTGAGCGCGAAGTTTATTTTTTCTTTTTTGAATACTTTTTAACATCTATCGCCCCTTACTTACTAGCTGCTTTACCAGCTTTTCTGATAATAACTTCATCTGTGTACTTCACACCTTTACCTTTGTAAGGCTCTGGTGGTCTGAATGCTCTGATTTCAGCAGCAGCTTGACCAACAACTTGTTTGTCTGTACCACTGATCGTAATAATGTTTTTCTCAACTTTAACTTCAAGCCCCTCAGGAATATCAAAATTAATATCATGAGAGAAACCAAGTTGAAGGTTAAGTACTTTGCCTTGAACAGCTGCTCTGTAACCAACACCATTGATCTCTAAAGATTTAGAATAACCTTTGTCCAGACCGATGATAATGTTGTTAAAGAGTGCTCTGTATGTTCCCCAGAACGCTGCATCTTGTTTCTCTTCACCTACTCTTGTAAAATTTACTTCAGCACCATCGATGCTGATCTCTACTCTTCCATGAGTTTCAAGTCTTTTTTCAAGATTGCCTTTTTTAGCCACGAGAGTCGTACCGTCCAGTGATACATCAATACCACTTGCAACAGTTACTGGTCTTTTTCCTATTCTTGACATCTTGTCTCCTTACCAAATACTACAGATTACTTCGCCGCCGATTCCACGCTTAAACGCTTCATCATTAGCAAGAACACCCTGGCTTGTTGAAACAACCAAAGTACCGTAACCGTTTTTAAATGTTCTAATATCATCTTTACCTTGGTGAACACGTCTACCAGG
>JAGGRU010000130.1 GCA_021159425.1 Sulfurovum sp. | reverse complement strand
ATTTAGACTTTCAGCAACAGCTTCTACAGCTTCCAAATCCTCTTTTTTAAAACCAATAAGCATTTCATACTCCTCTCCGGAAAAGCCTAACTCATCATTGATAGTTTTTAATATGTTAAATCCATATTTATTAATATCTAAAAGCTTGTTCGTATCACAGTATAGCCCGTCAGAGATATCCATACCAACGCGTAAAAATAGTCTGGCTTTCTCAATAAATTCGGCTCTTAATGTAGGTTCGAAAAAACGTGAATTATCTGATATTTTTTCACCTCTATAAAGAGCATCCAGATCTCTTTTACTTTCACCCAAAGTACCGGTATAAGCAAGAAGGTCACCCTCTTCCAGGCCTGTACGCAAAAGAGGATCATCACTTTTTGAAATGATCGTAATGGAGAGGTGCAGTTTATCTCCTCCTACTGTATCCCCACCGATGATCTCACATCCATATTCCTTTGCCGTTGATTCTAAACTCTGGGTAAGTTCATCTATCTCAGTATTGCTGATATCTTTAGGTAGAGAAACCGTTACAAGGGCAAACTGTGGTTGTGCATTCATGGCAATGGCATCTGAAAGGTTGATGAGCATAGCTTTTCGTCCTATCTGTGCCATACTCATCCACGCACGTTTAAAATGTACATCTTCAAAGAAAGCATCCATACTGTAGAGAGTATCACCCACAACAGCAGCATCATCTCCTATGTATTTTGAGCTTAGTTTATTTATGAGGTAATGTTCTTTATCTAAGTTATTCATGGCAGGAATTGTAACATACTTAATCCTATTTAACTCTAGTGCTACCAAGATTATCAAACCAATATCAAACCTTAGTTATAATCATCACAATAACGTTCAAGGAATAACAATGCAACCTATACTAGAGATCAAAGCATTCTTTTTTAATGCTAAAACAGACTACCTCCCTTATTATAAAAACTTCAGCATTGAATTGGCAGAAGAGTTGAAAGCCAAAGACATTCTAGCTTTCATTCAAGAGAAAAATGAAAATTTTTCCTATCCTGAAGAAAATCTTCTGTTTAAGATCAATGACTTGATCGTTGACGGTGATCAAAGTATGAGTGAAGTGGTAGAGAGATTGGGTACTTCTTTGAAAATAGACCCTGTAAATTCTTACCGTTCCATGAATGGACTTATTATCAAAGATGATGACTTCATGAAAAGTTATGAAATTTTGGCACCTTTTGCTTCTGATGAAGACTTGGAGTACTACAAGACACTTTATCCCCTGCACTATGCTTCTGAAACAGAGAACTTTGACCATACATACATCGGTGATGCCATACTTCTTCTCGCACATAAGATGATAAAAGAAGGGTCAGAACATGAAGAAGCTATACTTGAAGCCATCACATATCCATACAGCAGTCTGCTAGACTGTGAATATGAGAACAACTTCTTTAATGCACAAGATCATACAGCAGCCATAGAAGAATTAAAACTGATGGTCAAAGCTCCAAAAACAGATACACCTTCTTTTATGGACAAGCTTGCTATTCGTTTGGCTGAAAAAACAGATGCTTTTCTTAAAAAAGGAGAAGATGAAGATACTGTTGTAAGTGTAGAGGGGAAACAGATCGCTTATTATGCAGGTTCTGTTGTAGGTAAAACAGCTAATATCCACGAAAAGATCACTCAGACAGATTCAAAAGTGGTATTGTTCTCAAGAGTAAACAAACTTTCCGGTCTTTCTCTTCTTGAAGACAACAAACAATTGGCTTATACTAAAGCTGCAACTACCCTACTGGATGCACTGGACTCTGGAGCTCAGGTACTTATAGTTGAAGAACAAGAAGTATATGATATGTTTAAAGAGCACTTCAGTAATTTAGAAAAAACTATTGGTAGAGATATAGACTTGGAGCTTATTTCTGCAGAAGATTTTCTTGCACAAACCAGTTCAATAGAAGCGTAAGACTGTCATACTTACCCTTTGACTTGTCCGGGGCAATGCCATTAAGCTAAGGATTTTTTCGGAAGCGGAGACTTTCACCCCAAGGGCATTTCCTACGGGCACTCCCGAACAACGGAGGCAAAGCCTTCCGA
>JAGGRU010000067.1 GCA_021159425.1 Sulfurovum sp. | reverse complement strand
GGTTGAGTGAAGAAGAGGTGGCTGTGGTGGAGGGAAATGGTTGAGATGGTCGGTAAACCGACCCTACGAAAATATGAATTGTTCTTCGTAGGGTCGATTTATCGACCACAATCGATCAAAGCTACCAAATAATCATATATACAAAACAACGTAGGGTCGGTTTACCGACCATTAAATCATAGATGCATATATATTTAAGATGAAGTATGACAATTTGACATAATTTTCTCTCGTTACGTCTCTCTGAGGCGTAATGCATACTTCAATTTAAGTGACTATTCATTATTTGTCCATCGTTAGATGGTTTATCAATTTAATATGTTTTGTTTTCCTCTAGCGATGGAGTTGCAGTTGGTTTTTATTTAAAGTGATGTAGGCATTACACCTTAAAAAGGTGTAACGAGAAAAAATAATTGGTGTATTTTTGGTCGATAAATCGACCCTACGGAAATTAAATTATGTAATGCGTAGGGTCGGTTCACCGACCACTATATAACGTTACTTCACCATCTCAAACCCCACATGCTTCATTGCAATGAGCCCGCCTTCTATATTGAGGGGTGTAAATCCATTGTTTTCCAGGATGCGAGATGCACTTACGCTTCTTCTTCCTGTCTGGCAGTAAACGAGGATCTTTTTGTTTTTATGATTTGCAAGTTTTCCCAAGTTCTTTTCCAGTTCCCCAAGCGGAATGAGTTGTGCATCTTTGATATGGTGACTTTTGAACTCTTTAATGGTTCTCACATCTAAAAGTGTTACATTATTGTCATTTTCCATGAGACTGTAAGCCTGTTTTGCAGAGATGGATTCAAAATTGGCAAGTATCCATCCTTTGCTGTATGCAAACCAGACGACCAACCCAACCATTGCTATCCAATAAAGTATATTAGTATAGTTTTCACGACTCAACATTTAGTGTCTCGCTTGTACTGAATTTTAATTCTTGTTATAATAAGCTCCATAATTTTTTTGAGTATTGTAACCACTTTTTTCTGTTTCACATAGTTACATCCATCCAAACTAATATTTCAAAGCATTTAGAGTCACAAATACTTTAACCCTTTTTCAGATAATATAAAGGTAATATTCTGAGAATACTCTCATTAGCGTTGAGAGCAGAATTAATATAGTTAAGGGATTAATATGACTCATGTAATTACAGAGCACGCGTATTTCGGTGTATTTGTTTTATTTGCAATGACAGCAGTTGCGTTTCCTGCAACACTGTTTTTAGCAAGGCTTGTTAGTAGAAAAATGGCTAAACTTGATACAGAAAAGCTTAAACTCAGTATCTATGAGTGTGGACCGGAGGTTACAAAACAACCAAACACCATCTCAGTACAGTTTTACCTGATAGCACTTTTGTTTATTTTGTTTGATGTAGAGATCATCTTTATGTTCCCGTGGGCGATCGACTTTAAATTACTTGGTTGGTTCGGTTTTACGGAAATGATACTATTTATATTACTACTTGCGATTGGTTTCGTATATGCATGGAAAAAAGGAGCACTTGAATGGCACAGCATCAGGTAAATTACGCCTCAGCAGCAGGCTTGCCGATAGCATTGACTTCGGTAGATAAACTCGTAAACTGGGGGCGTTCAAATTCACTTTGGCCTCTTACATATGGACTCGCATGTTGTGCGATCGAAATGATGGCATCTGGAGCATCACGTTATGACTTCGATAGAATGGGAACGATCTTTAGAGCGTCACCAAGACAAGCGGATGTTATGATCTTGGCTGGAACGCTTTCCAAGAAACACTCAGAGTTTGCAAGAAGACTTTATGACCAGATGACAGAGCCTAAATGGGTGATCTCTATGGGTTCTTGTGCTAACACAGGTGGTATGTTCAACACGTATGCGACAGTACAGGGTGTTGACCGTATCATCCCTGTAGATATTTACCTTCCTGGTTGTGCCCCACGTCCTGAGACACTTCAGTATGCACTTATGATGCTTCAAAAGAAGATCAGAAGAGAGTCTGCAAACATGAATAACAATACAAAAAACAACTTGAGGTTAGTGTAATGAGAAAATACGTACCAAAAGACAATGTTCAGGG
>JAGGRU010000343.1 GCA_021159425.1 Sulfurovum sp. | reverse complement strand
TCTTGAGAACCTGCTTTAAAACTTGGAGTCTGCACAGGTGCAGGTAAACTTGAGCTTGTACATGCTGTAAATAGAAGTGATGCCGAAGTGATCAATACTACATTAATTATTTTTGTCATTATTTTTCCTTTTATAGCATTATACAGAAAGAATCTATCAAACTTCTATTAAATTTATATTTTTAAAAAAAATAATAGAAGTTTGATAGATTTTTTAGCTATTATACTAAAGTAAATATCATATACAAGGAAATGAAAATGACAAGAATTAAAATTCAGTACAGGGAGGCACTAAATGCCGAATCTTAGAAAGTTATTGGCTATGGGGATCATAATGATGCTCTCTACACAATTTATATATGCAGATACAAAAAGTAGAGTTCTGCCTTTAAGTAAAACAAAGTTTGCTGTTATGAGTGATAATGGTCAAGAAAAGGTCGTTGATCTTGAAGGACAAGATTACATCGTAGTTTCAGTTAGAGAAAAAGGAGCTGATGGTCTTGCTTATGCCATCGATAAAGATGGTACTATCTGGTGGGCAGCTATCATCTCTTCAGGGGCAAAAGGACATGAAACACCATCTGGAATTTTTACAATTTTCAGAAAAGAGCGTTTCTATATGTCCAAAGCACATCCTGAATCTTCAGGCATAAACAACATGGATTTCTCTTTATGGTTCACACAAAGAGGTCATGCTATCCATATGGGTAATAATGATGCAATGTCTCATGGCTGTATACATGTAGGTAAAAAAGGTGCTAATTCTATGTTTAACTGGGCAACAAAAGACAGAACAAAAGTGGTTGTAACCAGGGAACATTATATGCCATTTGCCTATTATGACCTATTAAAATCCGGATACAAAAATCACTCTAAACTACCAGAACATATAAAAGCAGCTATTCGCGCATTTCCACCTGTTAAACCAAAAACAGGTCAATAAAAAAAGAATTTTATGGTTACAAAACAATATTTCAGATATCTTCCTAACATTATCATTATAGGAAGCATCACTCTGCTTTTTTCTGCTTGTAGCCATAAAAACCCACAAACTCCCGTACCCAAACAAGTAAGTGTGACGATCTTACCTAAAGGTAAAGCACCTCTTCTGAAGTCTTTGAACAAAACCAATAAAAAACTGGCAAACAAATCTGCTTTTTATCCCCTCAACCTACCTACCGATGCTTTTGCAGCAAGACTCTTTTTAATCGACAATGCAACAACCAGTCTGGATGTGCAGTATTATATCTATGAAGATGATCATATTGGTAAAGTTTTCACTGCACATCTTTTCAAAGCCGCCAAGAGAGGTGTTAAGGTACGTATCCTTGTTGATGACATGATCACATCAGGTAGAGATGAGGAGTGGGAAAAGCTTACATTGCACCCCAACATAGAACTACGCCTCTTCAACCCCAATCGACTTAGAACCTCTTTCCGTAATATTGCCCTACTCCTCGACGTCAACCGTTTAGGAAGAAGAATGCATAACAAAGCCCTGATAGCTGATGGTTCAGCTGCCATCATCGGTGGTCGAAATATCGGTAATGTCTATTTTGCTTCCTCTAAAGAGACACTCTTTCTTGACTATGATGTATTGGTCATAGGTAAGGTTATCCCTGATATCTATAAGGCATTTGACATTTATTGGAACAGCAAAGAGGCAGTACCCTCTAAAGAGGTTTTTACCTATGATGATCCAAAATTAACGCTTGCTATAAAAAAAGATCTTGAAAATGAACTCAAAGCATTTAGATCAAGTACCATAGGAAAAGCTATCATAAACTCTGATTTCAATAAAAGAATAGCCCATAAAAATTTGACACTTATTGTAGCCGAGCGTGCAGATTTCTATTATGATCTTCCCTCTAAAGTCAATACAGATGAAAATAATGACTCAACCCATATCTCTTCACAAATTAGTGAAGACCTCAAGCATGTGAGAGATGATCTTGTTATTATCTCACCCTACTTCATCCCCAGTGATGAAATGATGGTCAGACTAAAGGATCTAAGAAAAAAAGGTGTTGAAGTGACTATTATCACCAACTCTTTGGCCTCTACAGATGTTCTGCTTGTCTACGGCGCCTATAAAAA
>JAGGRU010000053.1 GCA_021159425.1 Sulfurovum sp. | reverse complement strand
AAATCAAACAAGGTGAGATATTTGCTCTTGTGGGTGAGTCCGGATCGGGTAAGTCACTTACTTCACTGGCGATCATGAGACTGCTTCCGGATGTGATCTCTGTCTCTTCCGGGGATATTAAACTAAAAGGGAAATCACTCTTTGCTTTACCTGAATATGAAATGCAAAAGATCCGTGGAAAATCGATTGCGATGATCTTTCAGGAACCTATGTCTGCCTTAAATCCTGTCATGACAGTGGGAGAGCAAGTTGCAGAGGTACTTAAAATTCATTTAGGTTTGAAAAATGATGCGGCAAAAAGTAAGGTTATTTCTCTTTTTAAAGAGGTAGCACTGAAAGATCCAGAAGAGAGATACAGTTGGTATCCGCATCAACTTTCAGGAGGACAGAAACAGAGAGTAATGATCGCTATTGCTTTGGCTTGTGAACCGGATCTACTCATAGCAGATGAGCCAACAACTGCTTTGGATGTTACGATACAGGCACAAGTTTTGGAGTTGCTTAAAAAAATCAGGAAGGAGAGAAATCTTTCTATACTTTTCATAACCCATGATATGGCAGTAGTTTCCCAGATGGCAGACAGGGTTGCAGTGATGAAAGAGGGTGAGATCCTGGAAGAGGCAGAATGTAAGACATTCTTTTCAAATCCTCAACATCCCTACACTCAAAGCCTGCTTAGAGATGCAATAGGAACAAAAGAAGAGAGAGTGGCAGAGAAGAAGTCAGATAGACTGCTTGAAGTAGAAGATCTAAAAGTCTATTTTCCTATTAAAAAAGGATTTTTTCAAAGAACGGTAGGTTATGTGAAAGCAGTTGATGGAGTGACTCTTTCTATTCCAAAAGGGAAAACGCTTGCGTTGGTGGGTGAATCGGGATCTGGGAAAAGTACTATCGGTCAAGCGATACTCTCTTTAGTACATGTTACTGATGGCACAGTAAAATTTGAGAATCAAGACCTTGCTGCACTCAGTGAGAAAGATTTAAAACCTTATAGACGTAAAATACAGATCGTTTTTCAGGATCCGTTCTCTGCACTGAACCCGCGTATGACCATAGGAAATATTATTCGTGAGGGTATGGTAAGTTTGGGCGTTGGTCCGAAAAAAAGAAGAAAACAAGATGAATACATCAAAGCGTTGCTTTTGAAGGTTGAATTGGACGCTGAACATTTTGAGCGTTATCCCCATGAGTTTTCAGGGGGACAGCGACAGCGTATAGGTATTGCCAGAGCATTGGCGGTGAACCCGGAACTCATTATCTGTGATGAACCTACCTCTGCATTGGATGTTTCTGTACGTGCGCAAGTACTTAGCTTACTTAGAAAACTGCAAGAGGAGTCCGGTGTATCATACCTGTTCATTACACATGATCTCTCTATTATCCCTATTATTGCCGATGAGGTTGCGGTGATGAAAGAGGGGAAGATCGTTGAACAGGGTTCTGTAACGGATGTAATGGAAGATCCACAGCATGCTTATACACAGAGACTGTTAGCGTCAGCACCTCAATTACCAAAATAAGCATAGAGTTCTTTTAAGATGGGGGTGGTGCTTCAGCTCCACGATTTTGTGAGGCTGAAGCCATCACCCTCGATACGACTTACAAGAACTATGAATAAGGAAGAAAAATGATAATACTATTTGACTTAGACGGAACACTCATAGACTCAACAGAAGCTATACTTGAAAGCTTTACTGTTGCATATAAAACATTTCAAGAAGAAGTACCTGCTGATGATCTTATAAAAGCTGAGATCGGACATCCTTTGGATCATATGTTCTCTACACTTGGTGTAAAAGAAGATAAAATATGGGATTATGTTCATGCCTATAAAATGCATTATCGTAAGATCTTTTGCGCCAAGACAGTACTACTGCCTGAAGCACGTGAAGCTGTGGAGTTGGCAAGTCAACATGCAACACTGGGTATCGTCACAACCAAAACAGCAAAATACTCTATAGAACTCTTAGAGCATATGGGATTAATGGATTATTTTGAGGTACTTATAGGAAGAGAAAATGTGGAACATCCTAAACCGCACCCTGAACCCATACAAAAAGCACTATTAAAGTTACCAACCGTTACAAATGATATTTGGA
>JAGGRU010000247.1 GCA_021159425.1 Sulfurovum sp. | reverse complement strand
ATTTTAATTAATATTAGTGATAAATATCATATTTTTGAAAGTACTGATCACATCATTATTGAAAAAGAAAAAAACCATGATCTCTTTGGTACTTTACTCTATTATAACACTTCTGTATCGTATGAAAAACCTTTCTTTTATAATCTCATCTGGAGAGGTGAAGAACCTCCCGTGAAGGAAGATATTAACCGTGTGAATGATGACTTGCTTGCACACTTTAAAGTAGCCGTAGATGACCTTGCTTACGATATGAAAAAGATGAGTGAAAAGCTTGAAATAGATGATTCAAAGATCCACGAGTTCATTGTTCGTTTTGTTTCTCCACAAGTAGAGAGCTCAAAAACGCTGAAGTTTAAAGAGAAAAGCAAAAGACGTATTCTTTTTCATTTTGGAGAGTACATTAAACCCCTACTCGCAAAACAGAAACGTGAAGAGTTGCTGGCAAAAACTATTCGTGACTTTAAAAACCTTTTCCCTCTGGCACGTGAACTCAAACGTAAAATAGTCTTTCATGTAGGACCTACAAATTCCGGGAAAACGTATCAGGCACTTAAAGCTTTAAAAGAAGCAACGACAGGTTATTATCTGGCTCCTCTGCGTCTGCTTGCACTTGAAGGATACGAGAACCTTAAAAAAGAAGGTGTTGCAGTCTCTCTCATAACAGGAGAAGAGGAGATCATAAATGAAGAGTCCACACACATCTCTTCCACGATAGAGATGATGAATTCTTCGGTCGATGTAGATGTTTGTGTCATAGATGAGATACAAATGATCTCTGACCGTGACAGAGGATGGGCCTGGGCAAATGCACTCATGGGAGTACCTGCCAAAAAAGTAATATTGACCGGCTCTGCCAATGCCCTGCCCGCAGTGAAAGAACTATGCAAGTATTTAGGTGAAGCGCTTGAGATAGTTGAATTTGAACGCATGAATGAGCTGGAGATGATGACTTACCCTACTTCCATGAGAAAGATAGAACCTCAAACTGCCATTGTGGCATTTTCAAGAAGAGATGTACTCTCACTTAAACAGCAACTTTCAGAAAAGTACCGTGTTTCTGTAGTGTATGGTAACCTCTCACCTGAAGTAAGACGTGAAGAAGCAAGGCGTTTCAGGGAAGGTGAAAGCGAAATACTTGTGGCTACCGATGCCATAGCTATGGGTCTTAACCTCCCTATTAAAACCCTGCTCTTTGCCAAAGACAATAAATTTGACGGTTTACGTCGTCGTGAACTTCTACCTAGCGAAGTATCACAGATATCCGGTCGTGCAGGTCGTTACGGCTTTGAAGAGAAAGGTTTTGTAGGTGCACTGGATGAAAATGCCCTGCTAACCATAGATAAGGCCTTTCACTCCCCTCTACCCGATATAGAACTGCCTGTCTCAGTGATGGCAAGTCTGGAACATGTGATGCTGATAGGTGAAATTCTTGAGACTGAGGACATCACCACCATTTTAGAATTCTTTGCAGACAACATGGAGTTTGACGGTCCATTTATGGCTGCCAACATTGACTCCATGCTGGAGATAGCTGCTATTGTTGATGAATACACCTTAGATCTAAAAACACGTTTTTTTCTCTCCTGTGCACCTGCCAGTATCTCATCTCCATACATAGAGTCAGTTTTTCACCGCTACATCCGTCAGATTGAAGCAGGAGGCAAAGTACTCTATATCCCACCAAGAGACTTGCCTGCATTTGCACAAACAAATGATATGCTTCTCAATGCAGAAGACAGAGTGAGAGAAATTTCACTCTACCTCTGGCTGAGTTTTAAATTTCCGGATATATTTGAAGACACAAAACAAGCTTTGGCTGCGAGAGTAAGACTCAACAGCTTCATAGAAAATTCACTTCGCAAAGGTCACTTTACCAAGAAGTGCCGACGCTGTGGAAAAGTGCTTGATTTTTCATACCGATTTTCCATCTGTGATGCCTGTCATTCAAACGGAAAAAGAGGTTCATCTGCAACAGGAAGATCCAGTAACCGTGGTGGATATAGAGGACGGAGGAGAAGATAATGGCACAACAATACAAAGTTCTCTCGTTCCCATCGTCCCGATGGGAATGCCTATATCACTTCAAACTAAAATAAAGTAA
>JAGGRU010000089.1 GCA_021159425.1 Sulfurovum sp. | reverse complement strand
ATATCCCTCTTTCCAGGCTTTCTTTATATCAGGTCTTAATTGGTAAAGTTTTACCTTAGGGACCATTGTTTGTTTTGTCATACCACTCTCTTTGGCCAGCACAGCAACCCAAAAAAAATCTGCCATCGCCAGAGAGGGTAACAGTAACAATAAAGCCAATACATAGTGTAATATTTTCATTTTATTTTTCCTTTTATACTATAATACCATATAATCAGTGGATATTACGCTGATTTTATACTTCATCACATTTATGAAATGATTCATTGACTAAAAGACTTTTTTTCTTCTATTGACTCCGTATCAAACTCAACCCAACCTTCCCCTTCTCCATATCTACAGAGATCACTTCTATCTGATGCAAATATTGATTGACAGACAGCACTTCAAGAGGATGGGAAATACGTTTTTCACTCATTTGTGAAATATGGATCATGCCATCATTCTTAAGACCAATATCCACAAAAGCACCAAAGTCAGCAATATTTCTTACCACTCCAGAGACAATGCTTCCTTCTCTTAACATAGAAATATCGGTCAACTCATCTTTAAAAGGTATGGCAGGCAGCTCTTCTCTTGGGTCGAAACCAGGTTTGGCCAACTCTTTGATAATATCTTTAAGTGTCTCTTCTCCCACATTGAGTTTTTGCGCTAAAACTTTTGTATCAATATCATCAGTAATTTTTTCCAACACTTTGGCTACATCATAACTCTCAGGGTGAATGCCTGTATTGTCAAAAATACTTTTACCTTCACGTATACGAATGAAACCTGCCAACTGTTCATAAGCTTTAGCTCCCAAACCTTTTACTTTCAAAAGCTCTTTTTTACTTTTGTATACTCCATTATGCTCTCGGTACTCCACAATGTTTTTTGCAAGTTTGGGACCAACCCCTGCAACAAAAGACAATAAAGAAGCAGAAGCAGAATTAACATCCACCCCTACACGATTAACCAGATCTTCTACACTTTCATGGAGTTTTCTTTCCAACAGTTTCTGATCTACATCATGTTGATACTGTCCTATTCCCAATGATCTGGGGTCTATCTTCACCAGTGCTGCCATAGGATCGCGCACACGTCCTGCTATGGAAATGGCACCACGAACAGTCACATCAAGATTTGGATACTCCTCCGCTGCAATTTTGGATGCAGAATAGACTGAAGCCCCTGCTTCCGATACAACAGTATATTTGAGTGTTCCGTTCAACTCTTTATTGATCTTGGCAAAGAACTCCTGCGTCTCTTTGGATGCCGTACCGTTTCCTATGGCTACCCCTTGAATATGATACTTTTTAACCAGATCCAAAACAACTTTTTTTGAACCATTATAGTCACTTTTGGGCGGTGCAGGGAAAATGAGTGCATCATCAAGATAGGTACCATTTTCATCCAAGACAGCAAGTTTACATCCTGTTTTGTAAGCAGGGTCTGCGCCCAGAAGTACTTTTTTAGTAACGGGTGGCGTCATAAGCAGTTGTGTTAAGTTCTTTCCAAATACACCAATGGCTGCCAGATCAGACTTCTCTTTTAACAGAGCAAACACTTCTCTTTCAATGGAAGGGAAAAGCAGACGTTTAAACCCGTCTTTATAGGCTTCAAAGAGTAAAGTTTTTGAAGTTCCCATATATTCTTTTAATTTATATCGTTTTAGTGTGTCCAGATATCTATCGACATCTATCGTTAACTTTACAGAGAGTTGTTTTTCTTTCTCTCCACGTTTAATGGCAAGGTATCTGTGAGATGGGACAAAGGCTACTCTCTCACTGTGACTCTTGTAGTTTTTATAGACACCCTGTTCTTCAAAGGCTTTACCTTTTTTTACTTCCAGCATACCGTGTTTAAGCAACATATCTCTGACAATCGTACGTTCCTTAGAAGCATCAGAGAATCTCTCTGCAATAATATCCTGTGCACCTTTTATAGCATCATTGCCATTCTTTACATTTCCTCTTGCAAACTGTCTCGCTTTTGTTTCAAATTCTTGTCTGCTTAATTTTGCCGATTGCAAAATATTAGCTAGGGGTTCCAAGCCATTTTTTATGGCTGTAGAAGCACGTGTATTCTTCTTTTCTTTATATGGACGGTAGAGATCTTCGAGTTCTGTCA
>JAGGRU010000170.1 GCA_021159425.1 Sulfurovum sp. | reverse complement strand
GGCTAAAGCCGACGATTCCAAGAAAGTGATAGTTCTTTCACAACCTCTCCTCGGTGGGGACGAGTGAAAGTAGAGCAAAACCTACCAGACTTGACACAGATAGTTAAAATATTATTTGATCATTTTAAATACAACTAAACAATTGCTTACCTAAACCTTATATTTACATAAATACTGCAATAGATACATTTTAATGTATATGTCTCTTTTATTGTGTTACTATAATGTTATGGATATTAAAAAAAAACTATTTTCTTATATTAAAACCACTACAGGGTGGCAGATAGAACAAGAAGAGATAATGGTTTCTTTCTCTCTTCACCTGCGCTCCAACTATGATCTGTTTGCTGTAAATATTGCACACATAAGTGTTATGTTTGCTTATGCTCAGGATAATAGTGTTGACTTACGAAGGCATATAAAATCATATCAGAACATTAAGGATCGTTGCAATATGCCAGTGGTTCTTATTTTTGACTATCTTGATAGTCGTCAGATAAATAGTTTAATTCAAAAACAGATACCTTTTATAATAAAAGAGAAATATATTTATCTTCCCTTTGCTCTTATGCAGATAGCTACGAGTAGTGAAAAGCTTGAGTTACCAACAAAAAAAGAGCACCTCTCTCCTGATGCAGATCTCATACTTATAGCTTATCTTGAGAAACTTTTAGATAATCAGAGGCAGATCAAAGAGATTGCTAGTGTCATTGATAGAGAACATCGTGCTACATCAGTTGCATTGAAGTTACTTGATACACTCGGTTACCTAAAAATTGAAAAACATGGACGCAGCAAAGTAGTTCGATTTCATGATAGATTTGAGGTGTATGACCGCTTGCACAAAGAAGGAACCTCTCCTGTAAAGCATAGCTTTTTTACCTCTGCACCAATATTTGGAAACAAAGCAGTAAAGAGTGGCTATACTGCCCTGCAAGAGTATAGTTCACTTATGGATACGACCATACCTACTGTTGCCATTAGTGCAAAAGCAAAGAATCTAATTAAGGACTTGAAAGCTTGTGAGGAGGATGAAGCAATCTACAAAGTAGAAGTTTGGAATCGTGACCCTCATACCTTTTCAAAAGGGGGTGCAGTAAACCCACTTTATCTCATACGCCAATTCAAAGATGTTGATGATGAACGTACAGAGTATGCTATAGAGGTACTTGAAAAACGATATAAGGATTCAAAGTGAAGAAGACAGATTATGCAGGGTTAAGCCATTTTGAACATTATTTTAGAGAACTAAAAGAGAACTATGTTGTTGTTGGTGGTTTTGCAACCATTATGCTACTCGACAAAGAGATGGATGATCATGGAAAAGCAACTTATGATATTGATCTTGTACTTTTAACAACAACATCTGCTCAAATGGCAGACAAAATTAAGAGTTATGTGAAAGAAGGTGCTTACACTATACAAAAAGGGCAGAAAGAAGAGTATCAGTATTTTAGATTTGTGGAGCCTAAAGTAGATGGATTTGCAAAAGAGATTGAACTTTTTGCAGCAGAAGAGTATGGTATTGAGCTAGATGAAGATCAGAGAATTATCCCAATTGATCCTGAAGAGGGGATCTACTCACTCTCTGCGATAATGCTCGATAAAGAGTACTTTGAGATGATTAAAAACAATATTGTTGATATAGAGGGCGTTCCTTGCAGTAACCCTCAAGCAACTATTTTGCTAAAGATGTCTGCCATGTATGATCTGAGTCATAGAGGGGATAAGAAATGGAAGAAGCATCGTCGTGATATTTTAAAACTAGCATTACTGCTGACTGGAGAAGAACGTATTGTATTAACTGGAAGGATGATAGAAGATGTACACTTTTTCATAGAGCACTTAAATACTTTAACCCCTAAAGAAATTAAGAATATTGTCAGTGATGCTGTAAGTGTTAATAAGGATGTAGTTGGAGGAGTCCTTCAACAAGTTTTTGTTATAGAGGAAGAAGAGAAATGAATAAACACAAAGAGATCACATTTGAGACAGAGATCATCCAATATCTCACGCAACATAATTGGCGAGAAGGCACTTCCAATGGCTACGATCAAGCTCTAGCCCTCTACCCCGAAGATCTTATCACATACATTAAGTCCACTCAACCAAAAGAGTACGAA
>JAGGRU010000340.1 GCA_021159425.1 Sulfurovum sp. | reverse complement strand
TAAAAAAACAGGGCATCCTGATTGCTTTTGCACATGTACGTGACCGGGTAAAAGATAAAATGATATTGGCCGGGCTTGTAGATAAGGTTGGTGAAGAGTATTTCTTTGAGACACTCTCTGATGGTGTTTCAAGCTTTCAAAACAATACAAATGAGAAAGAGTTATAAGGCAAATTATTTCAATAATTTTTTGTTTTCGGATAGACAAAAGAAAAAATATGTGTTAAAATTGAGCCAGAATTATATTAGATGAAGGCATAACGTAAACATGGAAATACAGACAGTAAAAAAGATGGAAAAAGAAGCAATGAAAAGTAGTGGAGTCGATTTCATAAAACTTGGTATGGCACTCTTTTTCATGGTTGCAGTTCTCACATACAGCTTTATGAGTACAGGCGGCATACCAAACAATGTATTCCTGGCAATTGCAGCACTTTTTGGTGCCTATATGGCTATGAACATCGGTGCAAATGATGTTGCCAACAATGTGGGACCGGCCGTTGGTTCAAAAGCACTTACCATGGGTGGTGCCATTGTCATCGCAGCCGTATTTGAAGCCGCCGGTGCATTGATCGCAGGTGGTGATGTAGTCAATACCATTAAAAAAGGGATCATTGATATTGATGCCTTCGGCGGCAATACAGATTCCTTTATCTGGGCAATGATGGCTGCACTTCTGGCTGCTGCACTGTGGTTGAACTTTGCAACCATGGCTAAAGCTCCTGTATCCACCACACACTCCATCGTCGGTGGTGTCATGGGTGCAGGTATAGCTGCAGCCGGATTTAGTATTGTTGCCTGGGGAACCATGGGTAAGATCGCAGCTTCTTGGATCATTTCTCCTGTGCTTGGCGGTATTATTGCAGCTTCTTTTCTTTTTGCTATTAAGAGAACTATGGTCTTCAAGGAGAATAAAATAGAGGCAGCCGTCAAATGGGTACCTGTATATGTTGCTATTATGTCATGGGCTTTCGTAACCTATCTGACACTTAAAGGTCTTAAAAAAGTCTGGCCTCATATTGTTGATATTCTGATCTTTCTGCCTGATACAAAAAAACCTACTTTTATGGTAGCGGCACTGTTTGGATTGATCATTGCTATTGTGGTTTATCTTGTACTTAAAAAGACTATTGCGAAAAAAGCCAATAGCATTGAAAACTCCAGAGCAGGACTCAATACGCTCTTTACTGTACCCCTCATTTTTGCAGCAGCACTTTTAAGCTTTGCACATGGTGCAAATGATGTGGCAAATGCCATCGGACCATTGGCAGCCATCAATGATGCTGTAATGACCGGTGGTATTTCAGCAAAAGCAGGCATACCTTTATGGGTTATGGCTGTGGGTGCATTGGGTATTGCCCTTGGTCTTGCACTTTATGGACCAAAGCTCATTAAGACAGTCGGTTCTGAAATTACAGAGCTTGATCAAATGAGAGCGTTTTCTGTGGCTATGGCAGCTTCTATTACCGTGATCATCGCATCACAACTTGGTCTTCCTGTATCTTCTACCCATATTGCTGTGGGTGGTATCTTTGGGGTTGGTTTTTTAAGAGAGTATCTTGAAGGAAGCGAAACAAAAGATGAAATAGCAGTCGAAAAAGAACATATCATTGATGAGAAAAAACAGCTCAAAGCACTGCATGCCGAACTTAAAACGCTCGAAGCAAAAGAGGAAAAGGCAAAAGCAGATTATGAAAGGATCGTTGATCTTTATAAAATGATCGATGAAGAAGAAGATCTTCTTAAAGAGGCTAAAAAACAGTTGAAATCTGCTAAAAAAGTACAATATGTTAAAAGAGATGCTGTGAAGAAGATCATTGCTGCATGGGTTATTACTGTTCCGGCTGCTGCTGTTTTATCTGCAGGGATATACTTTATGATCAGGGGTATTGTGCTTTAATATGTATGAAGGATTTATGCATGTGCTCCTCCAATAACATTCTGGAATCGGAAGGCTTTGCCTCCGCTGTTCGGGAGTGCCCCTAAAGGGATACATTTCAATAAACTCTCCGTTTCCTTAAGACATATATTCTCTTAAATCTAAATTTACATTTTAAGTTAAGTATAATATTTTAAAAAAGTATTTTCTATACAGAGTATCTCTAAAGTATTTACATTCACATTGGCTTTAGAAAAATTTACCAC
>JAGGRU010000071.1 GCA_021159425.1 Sulfurovum sp. | reverse complement strand
ACTTCAAATTCAAGATGATCCAGAGGATATGTTTTCATTAACACTTTAGTCTGTTTATAGCTTAACTTTTTCTCTCCTGAACTGACTCCACTTTTCTTAATATACGAGAACATATCTCTGACTGAATCAAAATGTAAGGTATAGGTATGCAGTTCGAAAGTGACATCATCATAATGCTGTAAAATATTTTTTTGCAACTCTTCTGCACTGTAGATCGGAGAGCTTATATTTGCTGTCTGGTGCAGTGTTTTAAATGTACCTGATGTAAAAATTGCCAAATAGGCTGTTTGGGATAAAGAAGAGATCGCAGAGAGTGTAAAACTTAGATCTTCACTCCATTGGATCGCAGAAGAGGAAAGTAATAGGTCATAGTGATCTCTAGGCAAAGACTTTAAAAAGTTTTTGTCATTAAAATCAGCACATACATCGGTTATTTTCTTTGCTTCGGGATGTATATCCAACATACTCTGGGCTGAGTCAAAAGCACTAAGAGAATCAAAAGAAATATGCTGTTTTTGTAAGTTTTTAAACACTTCCCCGGAACCACAGCCAAGATCCAAAATAGTACTGTATGTTTGCAAAGGAAGTTTAGATATCAATGTTTTCGCTACCTCTGCCTGTATCATATTATGCTTATTATACTGGTGTGCAAAACGGGAAAACTCTTGAATAACATTAGACATTCTCTCTCCTTTCACCCTCTTCATCACAACTTCAAACTTTTTTGGGTATAATCCCGAAATTATACCCAAATTTATTTTGGTACGCTATATCTAATAAGAGGATAACCATGACATCAACACTTTTAATCGTACAAATTGTACTTGCTATTGCTATTACCATTGCGGTATTGCTTCAAAAGAGTTCAAGTATTGGACTTGGTGCATACAGTGGAAGTAATGAATCTGTATTTGGAGCAAAAGGCCCTACCGGTTTTCTTTCCAAAGCCACATTTACACTTGCTTTTGCATTTATTGTGAATACCTTGGCCTTGGGCTATCTTTATACTGCTCAGAACAGTAGTTCAGTTGCAGATACCATTGTACCAAAAAACAATGCTGCAATTCCTGCTACGCCTGTGATACCAGCAGCAGAGAAGACAGCACCAACTGCCCCGGCTGCTCCAACTACAAAGTAATATACATACCCATATCCTGAAGTTACTTCAGGATATTACATTTATCACATTCACTCAATACCTTTTTCCCCTACCTACACTCAAATACCTATTGTTAGAGGTTCCCTGAAGTACATGAAAAGGTAAAAAAGGGTAAAATTCTTTCAAAACTACCTCAGGAGACGCCACATGACTAATGAAATTTTCGAACACACAACAGAAAACATGGACAAGAGCATTGATGCACTTAAAAGAGATTTTGCATCACTTAGAACAGGAAAAGTAACTACCGGGATCGTAGATAATATTAAAGTAGACTACTATGGAACAATGACTGCACTTACACAAGTAGGTAATGTTATTGCTACGGATGCGACCACTATCAGTATTACCCCTTGGGAAAAAAGTCTTTTAGGTGCAATTGAAAAAGCCATTCAGGAAGCAAACATAGGCGTAAACCCAAATAATGATGGTGACTTTATTAAACTTTTCTTCCCTCCAATGACATCTGAGCAGAGAACAGAAATTGTAAAACAAGCCAAGGGTATGGTTGAACATGCAAAAGTATCTATCAGAAATGTTAGAAAAGACGGGAATGACCAAATTAAAAAACTTGAGAAAGATAAAGAGATAAGTGAGGACGAGTCTAAAAAAGCGCAAGATCAGATACAAAAGCTGACTGATGGACATATTACAAAAGTAGATGAAGCTTTTAAAACCAAAGAAGCTGATATTTTAAAGGTTTAATGATGAATGTTGAACAGGTATACAAAGATGCCAATGCTCTGCTTGATGGGCACTTTCTTCTTGCAAGCGGTAACCATTCAAGAAGATACCTTCAGAGTGCAAAAGTACTTGAATATCCTAAAAAGGCCTCTTTACTCACTAATGCTCTTGCAGAAATGATCAGAGAAAGTGGCATAGAAGTTGATACGGTATGTGCTCCTGCCTTAGGTGGTGTACTTGCAGGCTATGAACTTGCCCGTTCACTTGATGTTCGTTCTATTTTTGTTGAAAAAAAAGAGGGAGG
>JAGGRU010000303.1 GCA_021159425.1 Sulfurovum sp. | reverse complement strand
TCGGAGCCAGTGCGCCATGAACAGGGAGCACGGGCAAGGCCTGTTCTGGAGAAGCGGAATATGTCAATGACTTTGAGACACCTGCTGGCTGAATTTTGTGTAGTTTTCCGTCGGTTGTTGTCGTCTTTGGCGGGTTGATCCATACCGCTTCGGGCAACGGCTGTGGCGATGGTTCCTTTTGGACAAACCTCTCAGGATGCCTTTCGTAAGCAGCGAGTAACACCTCTTTCCTCGCTCTGAGAACAGCTTGTGCTCGTCCATAGTGGACCGTTCCCGGAGTAAGTAGACCAATCCCTGTATGGCGGTGCTCGTTGTTGTACCAAGAGAAGAACCTCTGGCAAAAGCCGCGAGCATCCTCGATACAGCCAAATCGGTCTGGAAACTCGGGCCGGTACTTGAGGGTCTTGAACTGCGCCTCCGAGTAAGGATTGTCATCACTGGTGTACGGTCTGCTGTGCGTTTTAGTCACGCCTAAGTCAGCCAGCAGTAATGCGACTGGCTTAGACTTCATGGAAGAACCGCGGTCAGCGTGAAGCGTCAGCTGCCCTGGTTCGATCCCCTGTTTCTCGTAGGTCTCCTTGATCAACCGTTCGGCCAGTGTCGCTGACTCACGCGTAGCGATCATCCACCCCACCACATAGCGGCTGAAGATGTCCAGGATTACGTACAGATAGAAGTAGCTCCACTTCACCGGACCCAGTAGTTTGGTGATATCCCATGACCAGACCTCGTTCGGCCCTCTCGCCAACAGTTCCGGCTTCTGGTAGACAGGATGGCGTAGTTGGTTCCTGCGTTCCCTCACCTCCTTGTTCTGTTCAAGTATCCTGTACATAGTGCGGATGGAGCAGTGGTATACACCCTCGTCCAGCAGAGTGGCGTACACCTCATGCGGCGCCTGATCTACAAACCGCTCTGAGTGCAGAAGGTCAATCACTGCCTGTGTCTCTTTCCCACTCAATGCACGAGGTGGACAAGGACGTTTCCTGTACTCCACCAGTGGAGCAGACTGCGTTGCTCGTCGCCGATACAGACTGGCACGGGATACCCCCATTGCCTCACAAGCGGCTTTGGTCCCTACTTCAGGAACCAACTGCTCAACGGCATCCATTAGGTATCCTCGTTTTTCTTTAGCGTTTCCATAGGCATCTCCAACACCTGCGAGATTTTTTTTTGCACATCGATGATCAGCTCTGCCTGCTTAAGTCGCTGAGTAAGCCGTTCATTCTCTTTGCGTAATTGCTCTACTTCCGGAAGCAGGGGATTGCGCTCAGATGCTTTACGCCCTCTCTTCTTGGGTTGTAGCCCATCCAACATCCCCTCTTCCCGCTGACGACGCCATGTGTTGAGATGGGATGAATAGAGTCCTTCACGACGCAACAATGCACCTACACAGCCCGATTCGGTGCAGGCTTCAGCTTCCCGTAGGATATGCAGCTTGTACTCTGCGGTAAACCGTCTCCGGGTAGGTTTCTCTAACACCTCTGGATCAGAGCTCATCACTTCCTTTGACTGAGGCATACCCTGATGATTAACTCTTACCCCTCCTGCCCCTGTATCTACATTTGTATTCATAACCTTTACTCCCCTCCACCCTCTACACTAATTTTACGGTGGTCAGGTGTCTCACTCATATTGACACAGAGGGAAGAGAAGTCACCCACAAGAAAGGAGGAAGCATGCGTCGCTTTACGATCTTATTGCTCGTAGCAATCTTGAGCTTGGTGGCTGCCGTCAGTGTCATTGCTCAAGGAGAGAGCAAGACTCTGGTGGTTGGACTTTCGGAGGACTATCATTCTCTCGACCCCAGCCGGGCCTATGAGCCTGGTGGTTCTCTCATCTATCATTCGGTCTATAATACACTAGTTACTTTCCCATCTGACTCAGTAAGTGAAATTCTGCCAAGCCTGGCAAAGAGCTGGGATATCTCTGCTGACGGAACGGTGTACACGTTCACCCTGCGGGAAGACGTAAGATTCTCCAATGGTGATCCTCTGACCGCTGGTGATGTGGTGTTCTCTTTCAACCGGATGAAGAATCTCAAGGATAACCCGTCTTTCCTCGCGGATACGATCAAGAGCGTGACAGCGAGCGATGATCACACCGTAGTAATGACCCTCACCAGCCCTGATCCATCGATCCTGGCAAAGCTCGTCTTCGACGCCTTCT
>JAGGRU010000045.1 GCA_021159425.1 Sulfurovum sp. | reverse complement strand
TCATAGTGATAGTTGTTGTATTGAGATTTATGGGTGTACTGTAAAGTACTTCGTTTTATAAATAGAATAAGGAATTCGATGAAAAAAGAGATATTAATGGCCTGTAGTGTTTTACTACTTGGTTCGTCAGCGTATGCTTCAGTAGCACCTGCTCCAAAGGGTATGCATTCAAGCTGGGATGTAGACAAAGATGGTGTGAATGACTGTGAAAAAGATGGTACCTGTGATGACTCAGTAGATTATTCACTTCCACGAGGAACAGATGTAGTAAGCTATAGAGATAATTTCTACAAAGCAGTCAATAGAGAGTGGCTTGCTTCAAATGAGCTAAACCCTGAAACAGGACAAGTCTCTGGTATGGCTATCATGGGAGACAACACAGAGTTACAGGTTAAAAAGATTTTAGATAGATTATCTAAAGCTAAAAATCTTACTGTTGATGAGCAGAAAATCGTTGATATATACCAATCTTACATGAATGTTGAACAGAGAAACAAAATAGGTATCACACCACTGGCTAATGATTTGCAGATGATACAGTCGGCAAAAACACATAAAGATATTGCTAAGCTCATACCAACACTAGGTCAAATGGCTATTGAAGCAGGTCTAGGTATAGGTAGTATGCCAAATAAAAAAGACTCAACAAAATTTAGCATTACTGCTGTGCAGGCTGGACTTACCCTAACTAAAGAAACATACTTAGGCAAAGATAAGCCTAGTCTTGAAAAAGTTAAAATCTATAGAGCGTATTTGACAAAAAGACTATCACTTGCAAAACTGGAAAATGTGGAAAAGAAAGTTGATGATATTTTAAAGCTAGAGACTAAATTGGCTGAAATACAGTTTGATAATGTTGAACTAAGAAACTTAAAAACTTCATACAATCCTGCTGATTTTAAAATGATGGATGCTACTCTAAGCAATCTAAATTTTGGGCAAGCTCTGGATATTTTAGGTATAAAAAAAGATATGCCTTTTGACATAACTTACAAAGAGTACCTGAAAGCATTTAATGAACTGTTTGTAAAGATAGATGTAGAGTCATGGAAAAGTTATCTTGAATCACAGTATATCAAGAGTTATGGTGGATTTACTATCACAGGATTTAATAATGCCTATTTTGAGTACCGTAAAAATCTTGGACTTCAATCTAAACAGGCTCCTATGTGGAAAATAGGACAATCTGCCGTTAATACTATGGCAGATATGCTTTTGGGTAAAATATATATAGAAGAGAATTTTGATCCCAGGACTAAAGTAAAAGCAAAAAAGATAGTTATGGATATCATAGCTGAGTACGAGGAGAAGATTTCATCTTCTAAACTTTTCTCACAACCTACAAAAGATAGAGCTATGAAGAAACTTACACATATGAAGTTCAATATTGGCTATCCTGATAAATGGCAAAATTATGATACATTTAAGACAGATAAAAATGATCTCTTTGGAAACTATAAAAGATACAAAGCATATAAAGATGCACGATATGTAGAAGAGCTTACTAAGCCTATTGACATGACCAAATGGTCTTCTGCTCCACAAGACATGAATGCTTTTTATACGCCATCTCAAAATAAATTTGTATTGCTGGCGGCTATTTTACAAAAGCCTGTTTTTGACATCAATGCTTCTGATGCCAAAAATTATGGTGGCATAGGTATGGTCATAGCACATGAGATAGGGCATGGTTTTGATGACCAAGGCAGCAGATATGATTACCAGGGCAATGTTGTAGACTGGTGGGAAAAAGAAGATAGAGTCAAGTATATGGAACGTGCAAAGCGTCTCATCTCTCAAGCTGACCACTTTGAGTATTTACCTGGTCAGTATCTTAATGGAAAGCTGGAAATAGGTGAAATCATTGGTGATTTAAATGGTGTGACCATGGCACTTTCTGCTTATGAAAAAATCATCAAAGAGAAAGGGTTAGATAGAAAAACAGCACTCAAAGATTTTTTCATCAGTTTGGCGAAAGTATGGAGAAAGAAAACAGAACCGCATGTATTGGAGCGTATTATCCATATGGATAACCACCCCGTTAGTGAGTTTAGAGTCAATGGAATACTTAAAAATATAGATACATTCCATGAAATTTTTGAGACTAAAAAAGGTGATGGTATGTATATGGAACCATCTAAAAGAGTGAAACTTTGGTAAACAAAGTTTCT
>JAGGRU010000176.1 GCA_021159425.1 Sulfurovum sp. | reverse complement strand
CTACACTGTATCCGCCAAGGAAAACAACCGCTGCAATAATAGAGACTGTGATCATGTTGGCATACTCACCGATGAAGAACATACCCCATCTCATTCCGGAATACTCTGTAGCATATCCGGAAACAATTTCTGCTTCATGTTCAAGAAGGTCAAACGGTGTTCTGTTTGTCTCTGCAAATCCTGCAATCAGGAAAAGCACAAATGCTACAGGCTGCTGCCAAATGAGCCATGAACCAATTCCCCCTGCCTGATAATCATTAAAATCAACAAACGAAAGTGAACCGACAAGCATAATAGGCGCCAAGATAGAAAGCCCTGTAACTACTTCATAACTCAAGAACTGTACTGCTGTTCTTGCTGCACCGATGATACCCCATTTATTGGCTTGTGACATACCTGCCAAGAGAGGACCATAAAGCCCCGCTGCCATCATCCCCAGTACAAATAGAATACCAATATTCAGATCCGCTGCAATTGACGGAACAAACGTTCCACCCAATAACGGGATCCAACTTGGAATAGTGAAGTCCGGGAAAACAGGTACAGCAGCAAGTGCAATAAATGCTGTTGCTGCCGTAATAAGCGGTGCTATCATAAAGATGAGTTTATTTGCATTTTGAGGAACAATATCTTCTTTGGTAAAGAGTTTGATCCCATCTGCTGCAAGTTGTAGCAACCCATAAGGCCCTACGTGCATAGGTCCTAATCTTCTTTGCATAAATGCAAGTACTTTTCTTTCAATAAATGTACCAAAACCGGCAATAGCAGAGATAACGGCCAAAATAATAACGGCCTTTATAATTACACCTGCTGCTGTAACTTCTGGTAAATTTTGTACGAGTGTTGTTTCCATATTACACCTTTCTCATTGTTACTGTTTTGTATCTGGACTCACCAAAGAGAGCATACACATCTTGAGCACTTTTGAAGTCAGAAAGAGCGACAATGTCACCTTCCATTCTTTCATCTGCAATCACATCAACTGTAATGCTTCTGTTCTCAAATACGATCTCTACTTTAGAACCCAGTGCTTCTGCTTTGGCTGTACTTGCATAAAGACCAAAAGTTTCAAAGATCTCATGTGCTTTGTCAGAGAAGTCATTGAATTGTCTTTGCGGATTACATCTGTAAACGATCTCTCCATCAAGTGTAAGAGATTCATCGATCTTATCCACTTTGATCTCTTTCGCTTTTCTTTTCTTTGTTACAAGTTCATAACCTCTGTTTTCAGTACCATCGTTAAGGTATCCGTTTGGCAAGCTGTCGAACTCTAGAGCTTTGAAACCTTTAGAAACGGGAAGTTTTACTGTCCAGCCAATAGTCTCTCTTGGTGCATCAACTAACACTTTCATAATATCGTTAAGCTCATACCCTTTGTACTCCAAAGCAGCATTCGTAGGAGTGACTCTTTTATGCATATTTGTCAATGTACCCTCTTGCTGGTTCATTGCCGGCATATCAAGATCACCATCACCTAGTGCTGAAAGTCTGAAGTCACCATTTTCATTATACCCTACAGTGGATCCTGTCGCTACCTCATCAAGATCACAAATAAGTGCTACACCTAAAGAGTTTGTCTTAGGTGGGATCATCGCTACTGAAATAGAAGATGTCTCTTCGATCAATGCGATCAGTTTTGCAATATTTTCTGCTTTTTCATGGAAATAGAGGTCTTCACCCACAATAAGTGAGAAACTCTCTTTCTTTTTCATCATTTTTTCAAATGCTGCGGCAAATGCATCACTCTCTTTACCAAGAAGTTCAACCAAGCCGTTAGACTCAACAGTGATCTCTTTTTCTACCATTTCAGGTACTTTTTTAGTCACTTCTTTACTTTCACCTGTCTCTTCATTTATGACAGTTTCAGTCACATCTTTCATGACCTTCTCTTTAATGGTCTTAGTTGTTGAAGATTTAAAACTTGCAAGATACTCTTTGACATCAGCAGGCAGTTTATCGGCATCTGCAAACAGATCCAGGATCAGATAGAGTGCTGCTTCTTCCAAGCCTACCTTATGTGTGAACACTTCAACACTTTTACCAAAGGTAGGTATAAGATTGTCACCTACCGGATGGAAGTAAAGTCCTGCACCTTTATTCATTTTCTGCACATTGTTAAAAGCATAACGTGCATTAGGATTATCATTTCTTAAAGATGCACCTACAGACATAACAAAATCAGTTGCCATGACTTCTTTGAAATCAAAACTGTAAAGTGACTGTCCTGCTGCCGCTGAGT
>JAGGRU010000148.1 GCA_021159425.1 Sulfurovum sp. | reverse complement strand
GTAGAGAACTCTGTCGGGATGAATCTTAGCATTGCCATAAATGCTTCATTGCCTTTGTCACGTGGTGCATTGATCGGCAAGATGTCCCATCCGTCTTTTTCTTTTAACATACCACCTAACGCCCATGCTGAAAGACTAACCGTTTTGGCCATTGACACATAATCCGGATATTCTTCTGCACGCTCATTTTCCAGTGTAGTAATACGATTCACAATGAATCTCATAGGACGTTTACCCCAGTGATCGAGGTCTTTTCTTGCATTAGAGACGAAAGAGCCTTCTTCAACAGGGATGTAACGCATGTCAAGTTTGGCAAGAAAACTTCTAAACTGTACTCCCGTATATCTTTCGGCATCATGTGCTTTTAGATCAAACGCTTGGTAAATGGCTGCATAACGGTTATCTGTTTTTGGTTTTGTATGTTTAAATTCAGTGGCTTTAAAAAAGTTATAAGCAGTCAGTGCTTCAGAATTTTTATCTATCTCAAGATCTTTCATGAGTATATCCATGACTTCAAGTTGGGACTTATGCCCAAAACTACCTTTTTTTCTAAGTTTTTCTGCAAGGTGATAAATACCGTCATAGACACCCACATGATAATCATATATACGGAAGTTTATATCTAAAAATGCACCAAAATGTTCCAGGTAACCCGCTGTCAAAGGATGAAACCTGGATGAGAGTATCAATTTTCTATCTGACTGACCTCTAAAATATTGATTGATCGCCTGATAAAGCTTCATCTGCTGAAAGATCGCAATTGAGCTTGAAAGAGGTGAAGCACTGGAGGTCAAAAATCCGACAGGTGGTTTTTCTTCCTCCTCTTTCGCTGTAAGTGCAGGCTCTTTTCTCATATTGTTAGGATCCATAAAAATGAATAGATTTGCTTTAGAGTTCAATTCTGTGGCAAGCTCCAAAGGAATATTGTCATACGCTCCACCATCAATGAAGTAATTTGAACGTATCTTTCCCTTGTATTTATATTCCAGTTTGACTTGCTGAAAGGCACCGGGGAAAGCAGAAGAGGCAAAAAGTACATTCGTGATCTTAGTATAGTCATGTTCTATACCGGGAATAGCGAGGTGAAAAGCTGTACTCTCTGCAGGCATTTCTTTGTTAATGACTGTAACTTTTCCATTTTTAACTTTAAATGTTAAAGGGATGGAGAAGCTTTGATTTTTGATCTTGATACCTTCAAAGTCTTCAACAATAGGTGTTACTTTTGTCACCGCAAAACCCATAGGTACTTCACAACCATCTCTATAGATATCTTTACCCATATGTTCCATAATTTGAGCCGCTTTGTTTCTCAACTCTTTTCTGGTAAAAAGTGTACTTTTGTTTTCCGGATCCTTCCCCTTGATGATCAGGTCATCAATACCGAGATTGACCCAGGTTTCATAGAAAAGATTGTCTTCAACACTGTTTCTGTAAGGTACAGACTCTTTTTGACACCAGTACATCGCTGTTAACAGAGCATTGATAGATCCGGCAGATGCACCTGCCACCGAGCGGAGTTTTGGATGATATTTAGAATCCATACTTTTGAGCTTTGCAAGCATTCTCACCATAGCCCAGTTGTATCCGGATTCATACGCTCCAAGACTGACACCCCCACTGATGACCATGGAAAAATCTAGAGGTTTGACATCTGTTCCAACAGTTGTAGTAGGTGCTTCTTGTGCAGAAACAACTGTAGTTAATACCCATACCAATGTAGTAATATTCTTCATATCTTCCCCTTATTTATTTTGTAGTAATTATAGTATGTTTTTATGTTATTTTAGTATAGAAAAACTGTCAAAAAACTGTCAAAAACTATAGATTTTTATAGTATGGGGAAATTATGAGATTCTTTTAGCGTTGTAATAAAAAATTTATAAAGATACAATTTGGGTATATTTTATGAGAATATACCCTCTATGCTTACAGTCTTCCACCTAACCGTGCGAACAATAATCTTCCTGAAATGTCTTCCAATCTATCTACTATTTTGAGGTTTTTTCTAATATATTTTGAGGAGATCTAATTTGAAAGCCCTAAAAAAACACTATCTAATGCTATTTTGATAGCAGTTTGACTATTGATCGTATGCGAATTTATATCCACGTCTTCTAACAGTATGGATCACCTGGAATCCAAGAGTACTCTTAAGCTTTTTTCTAATCTGATTAATTGCAACTTCAACTGTATTGTCACTCACATATTCTGGTTCGGGCCAAAGTGCATTAATGATCTCATCTTTTGAAAAAACTCT
>JAGGRU010000313.1 GCA_021159425.1 Sulfurovum sp. | reverse complement strand
ATATAGATGCTATCGCTCAATTTGGAGATAGTATTATTATAGATTCACCTGAAGATGACCATGGTCGTTTGGTGAAGTATTGTGAAGATTTTAAAAATGTTTGGCGTTTTGCGCATGACAGCTCAGACAGCTCTGTACATGGTGAAATTTTATTTAAAGCAGGGTGCAAAGAGGAGAATTGTTCAGATGCTGTGATCATAGATGATGAGTATTTTGAAGAAAATACAAAAGAGGAGCGTACACTTTTCTTTTTGTCTGATGCAGATTATGATAAAACAATTTTAAGTCATGAAGCATTCTTTAAATCACTAGACATGGAATTGCTTCTTGGTAATTACTTTTTTGTGAAATATGAAGATGACTTGGCAAAACTCTTTTCTACACTGCATGAACCGGAAGAGTATGTAGAGCTTATTACAGGTAGTAGTCGTATTGTTACTTCTTCTGCCCAAACTGCCTTGGAAGCCAAAGCAAGTGCTGCAAAAGTTATTTATATACATCTTTCTGATGATGCGCTTTATCCTCTTGAACTTTTAAGCAGTTATGGCATAGATATTGTAAGTGGTTTTAACGCTGAAGAGGTAATGAAATTTTTGGAAGAAGAAGTACAAGTCTCAGAAAATAGAATAGAACGTTTTGATACAAATAAAATAAAATCAATTTTGTAATTCCATCCTACAAATAGCATATCGTTTTAATTAGGAGGATTTTTATCCTAGTTTACATAAGGTAACAAATATCGTTATAGCGTTCCTTCTTTTGATATAGGTCAATCCTTTTTTACTAGAAACAGTATATAATAAGTCATTAAAAATTTTATTAAAGGAAGGAATTAATATGGCTAAAAACGTAGAAGGTCGAAGAGACTTTATGGGTATGGCACTGGGTGGTTTTACTGCTCTGGGTGGTATCGGTGCACTTTATGCTATGAAACGCTCTTGGGATCCATTGCCAAGTGTAAAAGCAGCTGGTTTTACTACAGTTGATCTAAGTGGAGCACAACCAAATGTGCTGAATGTAGAGAAGTGGAGGGGCAAACCTATCTTTGTTTTGAAAAAAACAAAAGATATGAAAGCTGATGACAGAGATGTTGTTGTAGGTTCTGACAGATTCCATGTTTCTATTGGTTTGTGTACACACCTGGGATGTATTCCTGCGTATGTACAGGATGAACATAAATTTTTATGTGCCTGTCACGGGGGTGAGTTTGATGCAAGTGGACACGAGATCTTCGGTCCTCCACCAAGTCCACTGGAAATTCCACCATTTAAAATAGATGGAACAACGCTTGTACTTGGTGAAGCAGGTCCTGAGTATAAAAAAATGCTAGACGCTGGTCTAACGGTATAAGGGGGAGAAGATGGCAAAATTTGAAAAAGCAAATAGCATCGGCGAGTGGCTCGACCAGAGACTTGCGGTAAATATGCTAAAAAGAGTAATGCAGACAGAATATTGGATACCAAAAGATATTAACTTCTTATGGGCAATGGGTATGGTTCTTGCAGCAACATTTGGAATACTTACTATAAGTGGTATCTTTTTATTAATGTACTACAAGCCAGATACAGCATTGGCATTTGACTCAGTAAACTATACTATTATGACAGAAGTTGGTTATGGTTGGTTATGGAGACATATTCACGGTATCGGTGCATCATTGGTTTTCCTGATCATCTATATTCACATGTTTACAGGTATCTACTATGGTTCATATAAAAAAGGTAGAGAGCTTATCTGGTTATCTGGTATGGGACTTTTTGTTGCATTCTCAGCAGAAGCTTTCTCAGGATATATGTTACCTTGGGGACAGATGAGTTACTGGGCCGGTATGGTTATTACTAACCTGTTCTCTGGTGGTTCTCTTGAAGCATATGGTCTTGTTGAGTGGATTAGAGGGGATTATGTTCCAGCTGATGCGTTCTTAACTAGATTCTTTATGTTACACGTATTCTTGCTTCCATTGGTGATCATTGGGCTTATCGTACTTCACTTTGGTACATTGAGAATCCCTCATGTTAACAACCAGGAAGGTGAAGAATTTGATTATGCAGAGCATGCAGAGCTTTATAAAGCAGGAAAAGTAAAAGAGTCTAAAGTTATTCCATTCTCTCCAGTATTCTTGGCTAAAGATGTCTTTGTGATGGGTGTGTATTTCATTCTATTCTTCTACTTGGTGTTCTACAACTTTGAATTTGCGATGGATCCGGTAAACTTTGACCCGGCAGATGGACTTAAAACTCCGGCACACATTTACCCTGAGTGGT
>JAGGRU010000278.1 GCA_021159425.1 Sulfurovum sp. | reverse complement strand
GCTGTTTCTACATTTTTAGATATCTTGGCAAGGACAATGTCACGTCCCTCAAAAGTTGTACCTATCTTAATGATCTCTATAAGATCAGGATGGGCTTTTTCCATCATATAAAGAAAGTCTAAACTTTCCTGATACGACATATATTGTTTTTTCATATTATAGTGTTCTCTTTAAATTTAGTTTTATTTTAGATTTTTAATGGATTACCGTAGGGTCGGTTTACCGACCATTTGCATGTATAAGTATTTAAAGTTCATATCTTACAATTTTGCTTTAAACTCTTCCCACTCTTTCATAAGTTTAGTGAGGAATTTCTTCTTGAACCATGACACTTCTTTTATGATCTTTTCAGGAGCTGTTTCAAGTGCGTGTACAAGTTCAGTAGTATCAAATTTATTCATGATCTGTTCAGCTTTTTTCTTGCCTATACCCTCAACAGAAGTTAAAAGTTTGTGCATCTTCTTTTCTGTTAAAACGATCATCTCTTTTATATCACTACTCTCTTCAGTCTCATCACCTTCCTCAGCAGGTATCTGAGGATTGCTTTGTGCATGTACTTTTCTGATGGTACGACCATAGTTGTCCTGGAAATTCCATTTTTCACTTGGCCACTCTTCTTTTATTCTGTCTTCTGTAAGAAGCATTGGGTAAAGAGAATCCATCTCATGCAGGTACATTTCACCCTCTTCAGTCTCTCTTACCTTTGTATCGAGGAAATATGCACCATCATATGAAGGTGTATACTTACCAAATGTAATATAACGAAGTGTTCTAAGTACAGACGGATCCATTTTACCAAGTTCTTCCCAGTTGAAAAGAGGAATATTCGGCTTGGCAAATCTACCGTTAGAGAATTTCCACATCAAGTATTGACCGATCCAGTCTCTAATGTATGGGAAGGCAGCGAATGCTGTAGCACACTCCAAGATACGGAATTTACCATCTTTACCAACTGCAACATCACAAGCCCAGTATTCAGCATTTGCATCTTTCGACACCTGTACTGCAAGGTCAAGTAACTCTTTAGGCACATTCATATAGTCCATCTCTCCACCCTGAGAAGTGTTCGTCAACCATTCACCTTCAGGTGCTCTTCTCCAGAATGCACATACAGGCTTGTGACCTATAAGCATAACCCTTACATCTGCTTCCATAGGTACAAAGTCTTGCATATAGACCGGGTGGTATTTCTTTTGTGCAAGAAGATTATGTGCTTCCTGTTTAGAGTCTACTTTATGAACAAAGTACCCACCATAGTTTGAAGGACCGTAAGACTTTTTAACGATCTTAGGAAACTTGGTTTTATTGATGAAAGCTTCTGCTTTGCTTTTATCATAATAAATGTACGTTTTTGGAATAGGTATATCATACTTCCATGCAAAACGTGTTACATTTTCTTTAGATTTATTAGAGAACTGTGTATCCAATGAAGGGATGAACTGTACATTTGGAAGCTCTCTTGCAATCTCTCTGAATGTCTCATACGCTGTTGCAGGAATGTTACCGACAAGAATATCGATCTTTTTTCTTTTCACTTCTTTAATGAAACGATTCTTGTCATTTTTCCAGTGGTACGTTACTGATTCTATCTTATCCGGCCAACCTCTAAAGTTTGACTTGTCAAAAAATCTCAATACGTAATCAAGATAGAGCATTCCAATTTTTGGTAGTTTTTCATTTTTCGTTTTCTTTGCCATTTTTTTTCCTATTTCTTTATTTTTATTTTTTGGTTTTTCTATCGATCATATCTACGATCAAGTCAATTTTCTTTTTGTTAAAGTCCAATCCTATTTTCTCTTGCTCAGGTGTTGCGAAAGCAGGAATACCGTTGACTTCAAGAACCACATACTCTTCTCTCTCCAAATCATAAATGATATCCACACCTGCAATATCCGTACCACAGATCTCTGCTGCCCTCTTGGCTATATTGATCACTTCATCATCCGGATCTCTTAAAAATACTGAACCACCGGATGTAACATTGGTACGCCAGTCTGTCTTGGATGCTTTACGTCCGTAACATCCTACAAATTCACCATCTACAATATCTACGCGGAAGTCAGTATTGTCATACTTAACAAACTTTTCAACGTAGAAGAACCGCAAGTCCATTTGATTTAGAAATGGCATAAGCATGTCAAGTGTTGCCTGGTTCTCTATCTTCGTAAGTCCTACACCACCCCAGCCATCTGTTGGTTTATAAACCATCTTAGACCACTTCTTCATGATCTTCCCAAGCTGCCTGGAATTATCTCTGTGGCAAAGCTGAAACTCCGGTGTTGCAATACCGTGT
>JAGGRU010000296.1 GCA_021159425.1 Sulfurovum sp. | reverse complement strand
AAACCATAACTTTTCAAAATTTCAGATTTACGAAGTTCTTGCAGAATTTCTTCTATAGTGCCGGTCATTTGACTTGATACTTTTGAAAAAATCATGTATTACAATCGCTCCCGAAGAATATTTTTATGGAGCGACAATATGGCTACTCAAGGCAAGGCTCTCACGCCGGAAGAAAAAGAAACAATTGTAATATTGAAGAATTATTTTGACCGCACTAGAGATGACTCCTTGGAACAAGCAAGTCCGAGTGTTGAAAGAGTCGTTAATGCACTGGGTGTTGGCGTTGCAACAGTCAAAAGGGTGATGGCTGACTATAATCGTGGGGTTGATTTCAAAACACAGAAGAATGCTTACAAGGGTCGTCCGCCACGATTGCTTTCAGACTCAATGCAAACGGCAACCAGAGAACACATTCGCGGAGCCAACAGAGAAGGCACGCATCTGACCCTTGAAATGCTTTGTCAACACCTTGAAGACTTAAAACCTGAACAAGAATTTAGTATTCGAACATTAGGGAGAGCGCTTGATCGATGGGGCTTTACATTTGGAAAAGGAACAAGAACTCAACGACTCAAAGAGAAGGATCATGTTATTGCGGCGAGACAACGCTATTTAAGACAAAAACGAGCAAACAGGAAAGGTGATGAAGAATTCTTACGTCCAGAAGTTTACCTTGATGAATCCTATATAAACAAAAATCATAGCAATGACTTCGTGTGGTACTTTGACGATGACGGTCCATGGATACAGAAGCCAACAGGTAAAGGGGAGCGCTTAATTATAATCAACGCAATTACGAAAGACGGTTGGGTTCCTGGCGCAAAACTGATTTTTAAAAGTACCAGAAAAACAGGAGACTACCATGGTCAGATGAATCAGGAAATGTTCACAAAATGGTTTCAGAACATGTTGCTTCCCAATATTCCAGAAGGTTCGCTTATAATTATGGATAATGCTTCCTACCACAATGTACTATCAGTTCATTCCGCACCAACAGCTACTTGTACTAAAGAAAAAATACGATCCTGGTTAGAGCAAAATAACATTCCGCTAAGAGATGATTGTTTAAAAGCCGAAATGGTTGAAATCCTAAATAAAATTGTGCCATCACCGACATATGATCTTGATGTGATCGCAGCAGAACATGGTCACGAAATTTTACGAACACCCCCGTACCATCCAGAACTGCAACCGATAGAAACTTGCTGGGCAGTGGTAAAAAACCAAATAGCGCGCAATTGTGATTTTACCTTGGCCAATCTCTTGACCCAGCTTGAAAGTGCCTTTGACTCCGTTACGAGCAAGACTTGTTTAAGTTTAATAAAGAAAATTGGAGTGGTTGAAGATAGGTTTTGGAGGGAAGATGTGTTGTTTGACGACCTGTAATTAGTATCAAGTCATATGACCGGCACTATAGGGGTTGTTATTTATGTCTGGTCAATTATTGTTGCCTATTTATATGCCGGATTAATAGGGGCTATTGTAACTGTTTTCATACCGGTTATTGCACAAGTTTTTTGGTTCTTTAAGGTTGGCTTAAATTATGGGTTTATGACAAATTATTATATGGCAGTGATAGCTTATGTGGGAATTATAGTGATTGGCTTCATTGGCATAATGGTTTTCTCGCATTTCTCGGAAAATTAACAAGGCATCTCCTGTTTGAGTCTTATATTAAGAGGTTGTTATGCAAAAATACAAAGACATTGACCATGATTCCAATGTGGAAAGTTACGAAATAAATGACACTTCAATAACTGTGTGGTTCAAGGGCACGGCCAAGCCGTACACCTACAGTTATGATATTGCAGGGGTAAGCCATGTTGAAAAAATGAAACAACTTGCGATAGCTGGCGATGGTCTAAATTCTTATATAATGCTCAACGTAAAATATAAATACGACCGTTAACCCTTAATAAAAGCAATTTTGCAGTCCGCGTCGTTCGATAAGTAAGTTGTAGACTATCTCCCAATGGTCAAATTCATCCGGGCTTAAGCTCTTGGTAGCCATTACGCAACACCTTGCGAGAGAAACCTCATCAAAGGAGCGCTTTGGGCCAACAAACTTTGAGCAAATAGTGGTGTCAATTTCAGCCATCTTAAATCTCCTTGAACTAATTTTGGGTTAGACCACGTTTTTTTATTTCTTCTTCCAACCAACTTAATCGGCAAAAAACCGCCGAACAAAAACATTCACTTGACCGGGGACCGCCGCCCGTTGTTTCTTTGAGCATTCCGGCCCGGCAAGTGATGTTAAGCGTTAGGTCGGACCGCTTCGCGCTCCGACCTAATGC
>JAGGRU010000381.1 GCA_021159425.1 Sulfurovum sp. | reverse complement strand
GGAAGTGAACATGCAGAGTCACCGGAGTGGATACCTGCTTCTTCAATGTGTTGCATTACTGAACCAATGTACACATCTGTACCATCACAGATCGCATCCACATCAAGCTCGATGGCATTGTCCAGGAATTTATCTATGAGAACCGGTGCATCATGAGAGACAGAAACTGCTTCATCCATGTATTGTCTTAACTCATCATCAGAGTAAACTGTTTTCATACCACGTCCGCCAAGTACAAACGAAGGACGAACGAGTACTGGATAACCAATGCGGCTTGCTACAGCGATAGCCTCATCTTTAGCAATGACTGTACCATTTTCTGGTTGTTTAAGTCCAAGATTGTCAATAAATGCAGAGAAAAGCTTTCTGTCTTCAGCAAGGTCAATGACTTTAGCAGTAGTGCCTGAGATTTTTGCTCCAATAGCTGTAAGTTTTTTGGCTAATTTAAGTGGTGTCTGCCCACCAAAGTGAACAATGACACCATCCGGCTTTTCAATGTCTATTACATTTCTAACATGTTCAAAGTCAATAGGCTCAAAGTAAAGAATGTCAGAGGTGTCGTAATCTGTAGAAACCGTCTCAGGGTTACAGTTATACATAATCGATTTTACACCCATATCTTCAAGTGCAAAGGCAGCATGTACACAACAGTAGTCAAACTCAATACCCTGACCGATACGGTTAGGCCCACCACCTATTACCAAGACCTTTCGGTCTTGGGATTGAGGATTGAGGATTGAGGATTGAGGATTATTAGGCAGTTTAGTGATATTCGTTGTTGAATATAAATATGGTGTAAGCGCTTTAAATTCAGCGGCACAAGTATCAACTTCATTGTATTCAAGCTGTACACCCATTTTATCTCTGGCATTGTAAATGTC
Organism: Sulfurovum sp.; assembly: GCA_021159425.1. Classification (GTDB taxonomy): domain Bacteria; phylum Campylobacterota; class Campylobacteria; order Campylobacterales; family Sulfurovaceae; genus Sulfurovum. The sequence goes on along the minus strand of JAGGRU010000381.1, from coordinate 1,419 downwards.
ATTTTCTGTAAGAGAAAGACCCTCTTTTTCGTTGATCACAGCAGCGATCATTTCATCAGAGAAACCTTCAGATTTAACTTCCCGAAGTCTAGTTGCATCTGAGAGCAGGGCAATGTCCATCTCTTTTTCACGCGTAGCAAGTTCTTCCAGTTGATACAAGAACCATCTATCTATCTTACAAAGATCAAAGATAGTATCCACAGACATACCGCGTCTAAGCCCTTCAAATACATAAAGCATACGATCTGCATGAGAACGACGAATTTCACGTACAAGCTCTTCACCGTCACATTTGACAGGATTAAATCCAATCAAATCAGTTTCGAGTGAACATAGAGCTTTTTGGAATGACTCTTTAAAAGTTCGTCCCATACTCATGACTTCACCCACAGACTTCATTGCTGTTGTGAGTGTAGAGTTTGCCATTGGGAATTTTTCAAATGTAAATCGAGGAAGTTTTGTTACGATGTAATCGATGACCGGTTCAAATGATGCAGGTGTGCCTGTAATATCATTAGTGATCTCATCCAGTGTATATCCTACAGCCAAAAGCGTTGCCACTTTTGCAATAGGGTAACCAGTTGCTTTTGAAGCCAATGCAGATGAACGTGAAACTCTTGGGTTCATCTCAATGACGATCATGCGACCTGTATCCGGATTGATAGAAAACTGAACGTTAGATCCACCCGTATCTACGCCAACTTCACGTAAGATCTTAAATGAAGCATCGCGCATATTCTGGTACTCTTTGTCTGTCAGTGTAAGTGCAGGGGCAATGGTGATAGAATCACCTGTATGTACACCCATAGGGTCAAAATTTTCAATAGAACATACGATGATACAGTTATCTGCTTTGTCACGTATGACCTCCATTTCGTACTCTTTCCAACCAAGTAATGACTCCATGATCTCAATCTCATTGATGGGTGATGCGTCTAATCCTTCTTGTGCAAGTTTTTTAAATTCGTCTATGTTGTAAGCCACACCGGAACCACCACCAGCCATGGTAAATGAAGCTCTTGAAATGACAGGAAATCCAATCTCTTTGGCACGTTCCAGTGCCTCTTCAAGGTTGTATGCATTGGCACTTTTTGGTAAGTCCATACCAATTTTTATCATCGCTTTGTTAAAGAGGTGTCTGTCTTCCCCTTTTTTGATCGCATCAGGAGTAGCACCTAAAAAATCGATACCTTCAAGCATACCTGCTTCATTCATATCCATAGCTACATTAAGTGCAGTTTGTCCACCCATCGTTGGTAAGATAGCATCAACATTTTCTTTTTTAATAATTTTGTTGATAACTTCAGCTGTGATTGGTTCAATATAAGTACGGTCTGCAAATTCAGGGTCTGTCATGATCGTAGCAGGGTTGGAGTTGATAAGGACAACTCTGTATCCTAGTTCTTTAAGTGTTTTAGC
>JAGGRU010000270.1 GCA_021159425.1 Sulfurovum sp. | reverse complement strand
CGGTTAACCTAAGAAGACTATACTTCTTTCATAAGAGCATCAGAAAGAACAATTGATTTCCCCTAAAATTTAATTGAACTTCCTTTTTATAGAACATTTTTCTTCCTCCTTTTAAAACTTCTAGATGCTCTTTTAAAAGTTTTTCCTCTTTTTCATAAAATTACACAATTTTTACATGATCATTAATGTATACTCTATATAATATTCTTAACAAAATAATTCTAAACCAAAAAGGTTCAACACATGAAAAAAATATTTGCATTGACATTTCTACTCTTTTCACTCCTTACTTCTTTATCTGCCCAAAATGCACCGGAATTTTCTATGACTGATATAGAAGGTAAAACGTATAAAATAACCGGGACAGACCAAGGATTAAAAATTAAAGGTCTTGAAGGGAAAATTATTTTTCTTGAATTCTTTGGTCACAAATGTCCACCATGCCTAAAATCTATTCCTCATCTTAAAAAATTACAAAAAAAGCATAAAGATAAAGTAGCGATCATTTCTATAGAAGTACAAGGATACGACAGAACACGGCTCACAAAATTTGCAAAAGAAAAAGGTATGAACTACATCACAGTTTCTCAAGATGATGCCGGTGAACTGGTGCAGTATATATCTGAAAGAGCAGAATGGCGAGGCAGTATTCCATTCTTGGTCGCACTTGATACAGAGGGTGTTGTACAATTTGTTCAAGCCGGTATGCTTCCTGAATCTTCATTGGAAGAACTTATTAAACAACTTACAGCAAAAAAATAAATTATAAAAGCATCACAATACCATTGTGTATTGTGATACTTCCTTCAAGTTCTGCCTCATATACTCTGTCTCCAAACTTTTTTACTGTTTCATCAAAGGTAGGTGATGTTTGACAGAAGTAAAAGAAATCATCTTTTACTATATCACTTTCTACTGCTTGACCAAAACGCGAAGCAAAAGTTTCTATGTCTTTTATCACTTGTGCTTGACCTTCAAGCAGTAATTTATTGGTTCCCAGACTTTCGTCAAGTCTATGAGGAAGAACCCATATCTCTTTACCCATTTTTAAAGCATACTCAACAGAACGCATCGAACCGGAATTCAGATCTGCTTCTGTCACGATAAGAATATCACCAAGGGCAACAACCAACTCATTACGCACAACAAAACTCCAACCGGTGGCTCTAAATCCCTCATTAAATTGACTCAACATCAAACCTTCCTGCTCAATAGACTCGATAAGTGATTGATTGATCACCGGATAACGTATATCCAGACCGTTTGCAACGACTGCTATGGTATTGTCAGAGCCTGCACCCTCATGTGCGATCGTATCGACACCCATCGCTGCACCACTTACAATACACACCCCTCTTTTGGACAATGCTTTAGAAAGCACATAGGTAAATTGTCTGGTATAGGTTGAGGGACTTCTCGTCCCTACAATAGAGACTTTAGGGCGCTTCAGCAAAGACAAATTACCTTCACAAAAAAGTTGGGAAGGATACTTTTTCATACTATCCAGTTCAGGAATGTATTCAATAATAACTTGACTCATATACTGCCTTTTTATTTATGATAGCAAAAGAAAGTCATATGAATTTAAAATCTGTCAAATTGACATACTTTTATCTATATATCTCATCAATATAAACAAGATCAATATCTTTAAAAATAATTTTAGCAGAGCCAAGTGCTTCCATTGTAGTTGAGTGTGGATGTCCTATTACAACAGCATATCCATTTTTTTTAGCCAGCTTCACTGCATGAATAAGTTGTTTATGTATGGCAGGTACTGTGTGCTCATTATCTATAAACGTATCTCTGGCAACATAGGCATCACCAAAGCCATGTGCAATTTTTCTTACTTGACTCGAAGCTGTTGTCCTACTGTCAATAAATACAAATCCCTCTTTTCTTAGGGCAACATAAAGTGTAGTCATTGCTTCATAATTTGCAGTAAATACAGATCCTGTATGATTGTTTATGTATTTTGCTTTAGGAAACAGTGTTCTGATCTCTTTTACTCTGGATTGAATTCTCTTTTTACTAAAAGAGGTTTTAAGCGTTTTGTATTGTGTGTTGAATTTAACGTTACTGGACTCCATAGGCAAGTGGACCATATAATGTTTTAATCCTCTTGCCAGAAGATGACTCTCTGGTGCCGATCTATAGGGAGGAAATATAGAAGGTGTAATTTTCATACTTAATGCTTTAATAGCATTGATCTGTGCCTGAGTATGCACATCATCAATGATAATAACCAACTTTGCTCTCTTACTCCGATATGCTAAAAGAACTTTTTCTGTATTAACTCGTTTATTTTTTTTAAGCTCAGACTCTTG
>JAGGRU010000090.1 GCA_021159425.1 Sulfurovum sp. | reverse complement strand
GGGCAGCCTCTTGTTTATGGCGAGCTGAGACGACCACAAACTCAAAAAGTTGTGGCTGTGAATGATGTTGGGTTTCGATTTAAGCTTTTACATATTACAGACCTCGCAAAATCATCTCCAAATAGGCCTTATTTTTTGGACACTTCTCAGTATGGACAATCTCCAACTTCGATAATCAACCATTTTCCAGCTGGAAGACGTGCGCAAAGGGATGTCAATTTGCGACAAAGCTGTTCTTGGGCTGCCCGTCGTTTAGGTTGTTGTATTGGCTCCAGGCGGACAATCACTTCTGTTTTGCTGGATTTTATCCATCCGTGACAATTTGTAATAGCATAAAACAAATCCACTACTTCATTCTTTTGGTCGAAATACAGACCCAACCAATCTACCATCTGTTTACGTGCATTCCACACAGAGCTGGTTACAAAGTCAAATAGATTCTTGCCTTCATTATCGATCCATTTGAAAGATTTATAGTCCTCTAATTTTGAGACATCTACCTTTTCTGGTAATTCATTTTTTTCTTTTTTAGCTGTTTCAATCTCAGATTCAAGGACTACAATTTTAGTTTTAAGTCTCTCTTTTACACTATTTTGGCGAAGTGTTCCGTCTTTATTGAAGACATCTTTTGCTTTTGCAATCTTTTTGAATGCCTGGTTGAGACTGGTTGCCAATTTCTTTATTATTCCTTGTTTCTTTTTGATTTCAGGATTGCTTATCTCCTGTTTTTTGCTCTCTTCGAGCCTGAACCCTGGGTGATAGTGAAACGGGTGCCGATCATTTAGATGTTTGAAAGTGTTTTCCGACGCACCCCATCTGTTCAATATTGCTCGAGCACACTCAGCTGTACTCGCATTAATATCACTCGTCCAAGCAAGTCCGCAGGTTCTACGATTACAACTCTTATTCCAGATGTAAATTCTTCTTACATTGAATTTAACACTTTGTCCGCCGTTTTTGTTGTCACCTGTTTCAGCTGTGTATGAAAACTCCTTTTCTCCTTCAAACAGGCCGTATTTTTTACCGTTAACAGTTATCTCCCCACAAAATAATTCACTGTCAAGCTTGGCCAACTTGGCGGTATCAACATACTTATCCCATGTCACAAAAGGAATATCGTTCTTTATAAGCCCATAGAAAAAATCTCCACCGTACCCCTCGCGGTCAAAAACCATTATTGGTTTGCACCTTGACTCCTTGGACCATCTTTCTTTTAATGTTACTACATACTTACGAAGATCGCCCTTCCCTTCTTGAATTTTGAAATCTACGATTCTGCCGTTTATATCGCATGTCACCAAGTTTGTACGACCTGGCATTGGCATTCGTCGCTGAGTGTTGTAGCTACAGTGAACCCGGTCTTTTCCCGTGTAAGGCAACAGGTGTCCATCAATAAACCAAAGCCAGGTCCCCACAATACCCGCACCTATTTGATATCGAAAATAATCGTATAGTAAAAAACAAGATTTATTCAAATTAGCTGCGTTGTAAAACCATTCCCAAATTTTGAACTTGCTTGGTAGCTTCTTTAACCCAAGGATTACCCCTGATTCACGACAATTAATATTTTTCAATTGTTCAATGGATGGTATATTGCGGCCTACCATCAAAACAAAAACCATAAATATTTTATAGTAGTTACCAAAATGTGCAGCCACAAACTCAAGCCATCTCGATTCGGAAATAAGACATATGAAATACAAGAAAATTCCGGCGTAACGGCTTGCCTCCCAACCATGAACCTCAGAAAAAGGTTGTTCATCAGAAGAAATTGCCTGATTTTCCCCAGCAAAATCACCAGAAAAAAACGATAGCTGCCTTACATCTTTCCCCTTTTCTTCTCTTGCTTTCTTCCGAATTTCTTCAAGTTGTCTGGCTTTGTTTCCTTTTGCAAGCTTGTCCTTGTTGAGCTTGCGTTGCGCCTCTAAATTTTTACTATTAGTTGAATGATAGCTGTGAATCAACCCCTCACTGCCGAAATTTCTCTTTACTTCTATGTAGTTATGAATTGTTTGACGACTAATATTTAGGGCCTTAGCAAGCGTAGCTTTGGTTGCCCCGAGTTCTACAGCCTCAACAATAAAGAGACGTTTCTCAGTTTTGTCGGAGAAATCACACGTCTTTATAAGAACATTGGATACATATAGTTTGGCATAAGGGCTGGGTTCTTCAAAAATTCGGAGCTTTAGACCTGCACCAATATTTATCTGGTTGCATTCCTCTTGGCCAACGGCATTGGGAAAAAGTCTCTGCTGCATAATTTATCTCTCTCTTGAGGGGTGCAATACAAAAAAGTTACAACATGAAAAAATATATCAATTTTGAAAAACA
>JAGGRU010000077.1 GCA_021159425.1 Sulfurovum sp. | reverse complement strand
GCTTCCGCTTTTCCCTGACAATGCAACAAAATCCCCTTCTTTTATGGCAAGATCTATATTTAGATCCATTTGACCGATAGAGCCATGTAATCTTTTAGAGATATTTATGTTTATCATCTTTAAAATGCCCCAAATCGTTTACTGTGTTTCTGATTAAAAATATAAACAGACAACAGCACCACAAAACTCATAACAAGCATGAGTATACTGTAAATATGTGCTGAAGAGTAATCCATGATCTCAACCATTTCATAGATGGCAACAGAAGCAACTTTCGTTTCACCTGGAATGCTTCCCCCCACCATTAAAACCACACCAAACTCGCCTACCGTATGCGCAAAGGTAACAATGATCGCAGTCAATAGTGCCGGCTTCATATTTGGCAAAGCCACTTTTAAAATGGTGGTTAATTTACTTTTTCCGGAGATGTAAGAGGCTTCAAGCATATTTTTATTGAGTGATTCAAATCCGCTTTGAAGTGGTTGCACCATAAAGGGTAAAGAGTAAAAACAGGAGGCTACTACCAGTCCCGTAAAATTAAACACAAGCTGTATGCCAAAGTTCTCTTCAAGAAAAGCTCCCAGTGCTGAGTTCTGAGAGAGTGCCCACAATATATAAAAACCTAAAACAGAAGGAGGCAAGACAATTGGAAGTGCTGTGATCGCTTCAAGCAAAGGTTTCATTTTTGATCTTGTTTGAGAAAGGTACCAGGCAAGTGGCATACTTATAATAAACAAGATGACTGTCGTTACAAAAGCCAATTTAAAAGAGAGTATAAATGGGGTAAATTCCATTGCTTTTAAAGTTTCAATCATCAAGTACTTCCTGAATAGACAACTCATTTGCTTTGATAAGCGCAAGCAGTTCATCTTTTTCACTTAGATTCATTCTTTGTACAGAAGCTGTTGTAACAATAGACTCTAAAATAAAATCACCAAAATGAAGTTTTATTGAACTGAGCAGTTTACCTACGTCCATAGAAGATATCGTTACCTTTATCTGATTTGCATAACTCAACATATCAGAAAATGCTTGCTTATCCATTGTTGGTTTTGCAAGAGCTACAGAAGTAGGTTTACAGGCAAGTACCACTCTTTTTCCTATTTGAACAGTCTCATTCAGATCCAAAGACATCATTTTCAAAGGTTCATCATTACACATAAATGTAACAATGTTGAGATTATCTACACTCTCTATATTTTCAATCGTTGCAATAAGTTGACTCATGGTAACAGATATCCAAACTCAGTCAATATTTTTTGAGCATCTTGACTTAAAATAAAATCATAAAAAGCTTTCACTTCAGGATTCTCTTCACCTTTTTTAAGGATAACTATTCCCTGTTTTATAGGAGTATAAAGTTTTGGATCAACCTCAGCCCAATGTATACCCTCTTTATACTGTTTCATTTTAGAACTGTAAAGTGAAGATTTGGCTATGAACCCTAAATCTGTTGCCGTGACAGTATAAGAAACCGTTTGAGAAGCAGACTCTGCAAAAACAAACTTCTTTTTAACATCTTCATATACCAAAGCATTTTTCATTGCCTCAACAGCAGCTTTACCATAAGGTGCAGTTTTAGGATTTGCAATAGCGATCTTTCTAATATTTTCATCTTTGGTAAGTAGCATTCCTTTAGAAAAATCTTTAGCTTTACTGCTTAAGTAAGCTAATGTACCTTGAGCATACACAAGTGGTTTTGTCACTGCAACCTTATCTTTATAGAGTGCTTCAGGGTATTTCATATCCGCTGACATAAAGAGCTGATAGGGTGCGCCATGTTTAATTTGTGCTGTAAGTTTTCCTGAACTGCCAAACACAACCTGCACTTTAGTATCTGGATGCACTTTATTAAACGCTTTTTTCAGATCATCAATAGCATAACTTACATTCGCCGCAACAGCAATATTAATTGTCCCACTGTACAAAGAAGCATTCCATATCACAATAGAAAATAATATTTTTTTTAACATACATCTCTTTCTTTGCATAGATTGTGTTTTATTTTAATATATGATTGTAGCACATTAATCATTTACAGTCTTGACAAAAACACTTAAAAGTGTTAAACTCCGCCATCCTAAGCATAAATATATTTGCTTATCCGTTTTGGTCTGGGTGGTAGATGTGCTGAAAGTAGTGCTTGTGCTTGCATTTGGAGTGTTGATGAAAAATTTGAGGTTAGCTTTTGGCTAATCGATGATTTTTTATCAATGCTCCATATGCAATGATAAATGCTAATTTTGGCATAGCTACCACACAGTCCAAAACAAAAACGGGGATGACTTGGTTTCGACTGGAGTAGTCGGGGCTATGTGCATGTCGGACTGAGCAATT
>JAGGRU010000114.1 GCA_021159425.1 Sulfurovum sp. | reverse complement strand
ATTGGATTATATCATCGCACGAGATCCACAAGCCAGAGTGGCTTGTGAGACGTTAGTGAGTAATGGTTTTTGTGTTATTGCAGGAGAACTTAAAACAACAGCGTATGCACCGATGCAGGAGATCGCCAGAGAGGTGATAAGAGAAATAGGATATACAGATGCACATTACGGTTTTGACTATAGATCTGCCGGTGTACTGAATGGTGTAGGTGAACAGAGTCCGGATATTAATCAGGGTGTTGATCAGGCTTCAGGAGAGATAGGTGCAGGCGACCAGGGATTGATGTTTGGCTATGCATGTAAAGAGACACCTGAGCTTATGCCTTTGCCTATCTCTTTAGCGCATAAGATCACGGCTAAACTTGCAGAAGTACGTAAAAATGGTACTGTCCCGTTTTTACGTCCGGATGGTAAAGCACAGGTATCTGTTAAATACGTAGATGGCAAACCGGTATCTATAGATACTATTGTTGTTTCAACACAACACCATCCGGAAGTGACACTTGAGCAGGTACAAAAAGCTGTACTTGAAGAGGTGATCAAAGCAGTGATCCCGGAAGAGTTAATGTCTGATGATATTATTTATCATATCAATCCGACAGGACGCTTTGTCATAGGCGGACCACAGGGAGATGCCGGACTTACAGGACGCAAGATCATCGTAGATACTTATGGTGGTTCATGTCCTCACGGTGGTGGTGCTTTCTCCGGTAAAGACCCTACAAAAGTAGACCGTTCAGCAGCATATGCCGCAAGATATGTAGCAAAAAACCTTGTAGCCGCAGGTGCCTGCGAAAAAGTTACACTTCAAATTGCCTATGCGATCGGTGTGGCTAAACCGGTATCTATCTATGTTGATACCCATGGTACAGCTTCTGTAGATGAAGAGAAGATCACAGCATGTGTTGATGCGTTGTTTGACCTTACGCCTAAAGGTATTATGAAAGAGTTGGATCTGCTAAGACCAATTTACCGTAAAACAGCGGCATATGGACACTTTGGTAGAGAAGATGCAGACTTTACATGGGAACAGACAACCAGAGTAGAAGATATCAAAAAATACTTGAATATATAATAAGTATATTCATTATCAATACTGTTTAAATTATGCTCTGTTGGGAAATGGCGCGTATTTGATAATTTATTGAAGAATCGCTTTGAGTTTAAAGATTTATTTAAATTTTTTTGCTATAGTTTGAGTATATTTAATATAAAGGATAAAAAATGGCAGTAATTATTACTGATACTTGTATCAACTGTGCAGCTTGTATTGACGAATGTCCGGTAGAAGCAATTGTAGATGAGGATGATAACCCAACGGGTGAAGAGATTTACTATGTGTATGCAGACAAATGTGTTGAGTGTGTAGATCACTTTGATGTTCCAGCATGTGCTGAAGCGTGTCCAACTGAAGATTGTATCCAATGGGATGATCCCGTAGACGGTATGCCGGCTTCTGCAAACAGAGGTGCAAAAGGTACTTCTGTTATAGAAGACTAATCTATCTCTATGTGTTGGGCTTCGCCCGACACACTTACTTTATAACTTCTCCACACACTTCAACTTTAATAAATATTTAAACTATTTTTAGATATAATCCCGCCCGAATACTTTTCGTGTCAATGACAGGAAGTAAATAATTACTTAGGGATATAAGTTATGGAACAAACATTATCAATCATTAAACCGGATGCAGTAGCAAAAAACGTTGTAGGACAAATTCTTGCAAGATTCGAAGCAGCAAACCTTAGAATTGCAGCAACTAAAAAGATCAGACTTTCTCGTGTAGATGCTGAAGCATTTTATGCGATTCACGCTGAAAGACCTTTCTTTAAAGACCTTGTAGATTTCATGATCTCAGGACCTGTTGTAGTAACAGTACTTGAAGGTGACAATGCAATGGCTAAGAACAGAGACCTTATGGGTGCTACTAACCCTGCAGAAGCAGAAGCTGGTACGATCAGAGCCGATTTTGCTGAAAGTATTGATGCAAATGCAGTACACGGATCTGATTCTGTTGAAAATGCAAGGGTTGAAATTAATTTCTTCTTTGCACAAAGAGAGATCAACTAATACAGTTTAAGGAAACTCCTTATGAAAATTGTATTTGATAAGATCGGTTCCTCAGCAAAACCTTTTGAAGTATCTTCGAAGGGTGTGACGCTTGACGGGACTTTACAAAAGAGCGGTTATCATCAAGTAACTTTAGATGCTCAAATGAGCGGTAGCTTTGAATTGGATTGTGATAGATGTGGAGACACATATACCTATGACATGAACAGTAAGCTGCGACTTAAGCTAAGTGATTTAGTTTCTGAAGATAAAGATGATTTGGATATAATTGAGTTTTTAAATGGCGAAA
>JAGGRU010000333.1 GCA_021159425.1 Sulfurovum sp. | reverse complement strand
CTTATAAAATGTGCTATATATTAGGTTTTATAAGGGAAATAGGATAGAAGTACTTATAAAGTATCTATGCTAAGGTCTATAAACCCTAACATTTTCAGACTCCTCAGCATCACGAAGGTACTGAGCGTGGAGTTGACTCATAATTCCTTTTTCACAGTAGAGCAGGTACTTTTTGTCTTTTGGGAGTTTTTTAAACTCTGTTTTTAGTTGGTAAAATGGTATCTTAATACTTTCACAAGAGGTTTTTATGCATTCATCTTCGGCACGTATATCGATCACCACATAATCATCAGAGTTAAGATCGCTTATGACTTCTATGGGTGCAGCATTTGCTACATCATCTATGATCTCATCCACATAAAGTGTCTGTGCATCTTCAACAGCTTTGTCTAAAACTTCATAATTAAATCTTTTTGCTTCTCTCTCCATACGTTTAAAGGAACCATGAGTGATAGGATTTTTAGAGATGACACCGCAATACTCAGGCATATTTTCAGCAAAACGACGAGTACCGATAGTATTTGCCATATTGATAATGTCAGGTTTGTTCATTGTTGCTAAAGGACGCAATATCAGCTTGTTTGTCACTTGGTCTATGAGTGCCAGGTTACGTAAGGTCTGACTGGAAACCTGTGCAACACTTTCACCGGTTAGCAGGGCATCAATCTCCATTTCATCTGCTACTTTTTCAGCAGCAAGCAGCATGAGACGTTTGAGTGTTACACCCATATATGTCTCGTGAGTAGAGCGGAAGATCTCTTCTATTACGTTATCAAAAGGAACAGAAATAAACTTTACTCTGTGAGAAGCACCAAATTTAGACCAAAGATAGAGTGCAACCTGTTTAACACCTATTTCATGTGCTATGCCTCCTAGATTGAAAAATATAAAGTGGGTCTTTAGCCCTCTTTTCATCGTTAAGTATGAGGCAATAGTGGAGTCAAAGCCTCCGGACATTAAAGAGAGTATATCACCTTGTGTCCCCAAGGGAAAACCAGCAAGTCCTACATGTTTTGTTGTAATAATATTGAGTTGATCGTTAATGAGTTCCAGACGTATAGTTACTTCAGGATTGTGCAGATCAACACCCTTGGCAGATGAGTGTGCAAGCATATATCCGCCAACAGTTTGTTCTATTTTTGTGGAGTTATAGTCGTGTTTCCCTGAACGTTTAACGCGTACGACAAAGGTCTTACCATCTATTTCATGAGTCATGATTTCTGAGACTTGAACTTTAATCTTATCCAGGCTGTCCATATCATTAAATTGAAGTGCTTCAAGAACTTGCTCAATGCCTGGAGTATCAAGTAAAGTTTGTCTTACTTCAACAACAACGTCTACAGGTGTAACAACCTCAATTTTGTCAGAGAATTTTTTTACTTTAATTTCTGAACTAAATCTCTCTAAGAGTTTTACCAGGTTATTGTAAAGCTGTCCTACCATCTGTCTTTTGGCAGAAGAGCCTTTTACCATGATTTCAGGAAAGAGTTTAAGTATGAATTTTTGTGTTTTTGCTGATGTGGTTTCCAAAAATATTGCCTTATTATTATAGTTGTGGCATTATATCACAAGAGGACTAAATGACTATTTTGTATAAACGATATTATAATAAGGAGAGAGGTTAATGAGAACCGTACTATTTTTTTCTATCTTCCTTCTCTTTTTCTTTGCACTGCACTATCTATTTTATTCTCGTGTGATAAAGAAGCTATTGGTGTCAGATAAAACAAAAAAAGCATTCACTATACTTTTGGGGCTTAATTTTATTTCAAATATATTCTATGTTTTAGGAAGATATACAGATATAGTAGCGACCTCACTTTATTACCTTTTTTCTATCTCAATAGGTGTTTCCTTTGTTCTTCTTTTGTATCTGCTAGTACATGAAGTCATCCATATCTTTCATAAAACACTGAAAAATGTGGATCAGTCAAAACGAAACTTTATCAAAAACAGTGGTGATGGTATGATGTTGGCTCTTTCAGCAGGTTACGTCAGTACAGCAGTATATGAAGGGATGAAAGAACCGGTTATCAATATAGTAAAAACTGATCTTTTTAATTTTTCGATCGTTCAGATCTCTGATCTTCATATAGGAGGATTAATAGACAGGGAGTTTGTGAAACACTCTGTAGAAAAGATCAATTCTCTCAAAGCAGATGTTGTGGTGATTACGGGTGATTTGATTGATACAAAAATAGAGTCAGTAAAAGATACGGTTATGGAACTTACAAATATTAAATCAAAATATGGAATTTACTATATTCTTGGTAATCATGAATATTTCCATGATCCTCTGGAGATCATTGCTTTTATGAAAAAGACCAATATAAAGGTTTTACTTAATGAGAGTGTTACTATTGATGA
>JAGGRU010000040.1 GCA_021159425.1 Sulfurovum sp. | reverse complement strand
CACTTAAGGATACATTGGCTAAGATAAATTCTTTCGTAGATGAATATGACTTTGATGAAGCTTTAGGGCTTATCGATGCTTGGGAGGCAGTGAATTAAAATGAATGAGATGAAAAAGATCCTGGTTGTAGATGATGAACCTTTAAATATTAATATCTTGGTTGAACTCTTAAAAGACAAGTACAAGATGATGGCAGCTAAAAGCGGTGTTCAAGCCTTAAAAGCTGCCCGTTCATCCAATAAACCTGACCTTATCCTGTTAGACATTATGATGCCTGAGATGGATGGCTACGAAGTATGTCGTCAGCTTAAAGCAGATGAGAGCACAAAAGACATACCCGTTATTTTTGTCTCCGCTATGAGTGAAACGTTAGATGAGACCAAAGGCTTTGATGTGGGTGCTATTGACTACATCACCAAACCTATCTCTCCTAAAACCCTGGAATCAAGAGTAAGTACCCATCTTGCTTTAACCCAGCAGGCTTCAGAACTGAAAGAGGCACATGCGCTGATTCAACAGCAGCAGCAGCGTATGCAGAATGAGTTGAATGTTGCCCGTGATATTCAACTTTCCATGGTACCTACGGTCTTTCCTCAAGATGAGGCTATTGACATATTTGCTACCTTAAAACCTGCCCGTGAGATCGGCGGTGATTTTTATGATGCCTTTATGATCGATAATGAATCTTTATGTCTGTGTGTAGGAGATGTTTCAGGTAAAGGTGCTCCTGCAGCGCTGTTTATGGCTATGTCAAAGACCCTGATCAAGTCTTATGCTTATTCAGATTTTTCAACGGCGAGTATTATGACCCGTGTGAATGATGAGTTGTGTGAAGGCAATGATGAACATCTTTTTGTTACGGTTTTTTTAGCCATTTTAAATATCCATACCGGTGAACTTCGTTTTACCAATGCAGGGCATAATTACCCTTATATCATTAAAGAAGACAAAAGTCTGGTGACGTTAAATCAAAAACACGGTCCTATAGTCGCGGCCATGGACGGTTTGGTCTACAAAGAAGATGTCATTACCCTGGATAAGTTTGATACCCTCTTTTTATACACTGACGGGGTAACAGAAGCGATGAACAGTGAAGAAGAACTGTATGGTGAGAAGCGTTTAGAGAACTTTTTATTGTCACATGACTGTAAAGAGGTAAAAAGTCATGTAAATCTCTTAATGCAAGATATCTCTGATTACGAAAACAGTGCAGATCAAACTGATGACATTACTGTCTTATCATGTTTTTATTCAGGACAAAGTGTCTTGGCGAGTCTAAGTGTTTCTATTGAAAATGTGTTAGAGAATATAGCAGATGTTACTGACAGTTTTGACAGGTTCTGTGAAGACAATAACATAAGCAGTACTGCCAATCAGAAAGTGGATCTTGCCATAGATGATCTCATTAACAATATTATCTCGTATGGCTACAAAGATGACAAAGTACATACCATCGATATAGCTTTTAAACGTATGAAGAATGAGTTGATCATTGTTATCGAAGATGATGCTGTGCCATTTAACCCTTTTGATGCTGAGACGGATGATATACATCTCTCGATTGATGAGCGTGACATAGGTGGCTTGGGCATTCATTTGGTAAAAAACCTTATGCATAGCTGCCAATATCAGAGAAAATCCAATAAAAATGTTGTTGCTTTAACAATAGAATTGTAAAATGACACATAAGGATAAAAAGTGCAATTAACCAACAGTGAAAAAAACGGATATACAGTCATAGAGTTCGATGGTAGTTTAGACACAGTCTCGTCACCTGCTGCAGAGAAAGAGATCAATACGTTGATAGAGAAAGGGACTTTAAAATTTGTATTTAATTTTGAAAAGACAAAGTATATGAGTTCTTCAGGCTTAAGAGTACTTCTGGCCACCGCAAAGAAACTAAAAGGCAAAGGTGAACTAAAGATCTGTAACCTTAATGAAGTGATTGCAGAAGTTTTTGATGTCTCAGGTTTCAGCTCCATTTTAAACGTGTATAAAACAGAAGAAGAAGCACTCTCTTAACATTCTCTGAGTGATTAAAACTAAACAAACCAACCAGTAAAAAAAAGGAAGAGAAGTGGAAATAGATCATTACAATGAAGGCGATATACTCATCGTTGCACCCTCAGGAAAGCTGGACACTACACATGCTCCAGATTTTTCAAAACGCATAAAAGAACTTTTTGAAGATAAACCAAAAGCCTGTCTGATTGATTTAACAAATATTACTTTTCTCGCAAGTTCAGGACTACAGTCTATTCTTGCTGCTGCAAAGATCTCTAAAAAAGAGGAGATGGCTTTTGGTGTATTTGGTATGCAAGAGATGGCATACAATGTGTTTACCATGTCAGGGTTCAATCAATTCATCAAAAGTTT
>JAGGRU010000388.1 GCA_021159425.1 Sulfurovum sp. | reverse complement strand
GGATCTTCGGCGATAAACACTTTCCTGGCTTTACCGGATACGAAACTTCATCTCTCTCATGCTACAGAATATATGATAGGCGGGCTCAATGTGATCCTGGCTCTTCTGGGTATGGGTCTGGCATATAAACTCTTTGCCCAAAATGCTCAGGAAGTAGAAGCTGATACACTGTTTAAAAAATTGGCGATCAACAAATTCTATATCGATGAAGTCTATGAATTCTTTATTGTGAAACCATTGCTTTGGATGAGTGATCTCATCGCAAAAGTGATAGACCCAAAAATATTTGATGGCTTTATCAATTTGAATGTATGGGCTTACCTAAGTTCAGCAGGGCTTTTTGCCAAATTACAAAACGGAAAAGTGAGATACTATGCACTCTATATCCTGGTGGGAGTGTCTGCCATGTCCTACTATATGTTATTTAAACTGGGGGTCATGTAAATGATGCACAATATACTTACAAATATTATCTTTTTGCCTCTTTTAATGGCTGTCATCCTGGGGGTGATCCGTGCTCCTCTAAAAGTATTGAAATGGGGAGCATTTTTCTCCTCGGTGGTAACACTCTTCCTTGTTTTATGGGTAGCTTATAATTTTGACCCTCATGCCGGTATGCAGTTCATTCAGCATTCACCATGGATCAAAAGTTCAGGTTTTTCTTACTTTATCGGTGTAGATTTTCTCTCTTTGGTCATGCTTTTACTGATCACCCTTTTAATGCCGCCTCTGTACATTTATATGATGCATGAGGAGAGAAAAGGGTATTGGTACAATATGATGCTGCTTCAAACAGGAGTCACCGGGGCTGTTTTATCACTTGACCTGGTACTTTTTTATCTCTTCTGGGAAACGATGCTGCTTCCTATTTTTATCATGATAGGAAAATATGGTAGCGGGATGCGTCAATACAATGCCATGAAAATTATTTTGATGACTATTTTAGGTTCAATGACTATGCTTTTTTCTATTATATATTTAGGATATATGCATTTCGAGACTACAGGAATTTGGAGTTTCGCACTTCAGGATTTGAGTAGTATTGTATTTAATCCAAAAACGTCTATTTGGCTTGCCGCAGGCTTCCTGCTTGCTTTTGCCATTAAAATCCCACTGGTTGGTTTTCATACATGGATGGCGCCGGCTTACGGTTCTGCACCCACACCGGCAGTAGTCATCATGTCGTCTATTATGGCGAAACTTGGAATTTACGGTATTTGGAGATTTGGATTCGGTCTCTTTGAAACCACACTCATTTACTATGCTCCGACCATCATAGTGCTTGCACTGATCGGATTGCTGTATTATGCCATTCGTGCGATCAAAGAAGAAAATCTTCGTCGAATGTTTGCCTATTCTTCGGGGTCACACCTCTCCTTGATCGCTCTTGGCCTGTTCCTGACGAATATTTATGCATGGAGTGGAAGCCTTTATTTCATAGGAACACACGCCCTTGCATCAGCGGGTATCTTTATTATGATCGGATTGATCTATAAACGTTTTAAAACCGTGCATATCTCTGATCTTGGCGGTATTGCAGGCAAAGCTCCTATCTTTGCATTCTTCTTTGCCTTTTTTGCGCTGAGTATAGCCGGTTTACCGGGTACAGGAGGTTTTGTTGCTGAACTTCTCATCATCATTGGTGCATTTAAAGCCAATATCTGGATAGGTGTTTTTACAGCAACAACCATGCTTTCAGCCATGATCTATATATTTTGGATGCTTCAGCGTACACTTTTTGGACCGGCAAATAATACAACAGAATTTACTGATCTGAATTCCAGGGAGATCATCATGTTGCTTCCTCTGCTAATACTCCTGATACTTACAGGTATTGCACCATCACTGTTCACACCGATGTTTGAACCACAGTTAAATGCATTCTTACAAGATGCCCTACATGCAATAGGAGGTCTAAAATGATAGAACAATTTATCTATGCCTTACCCATGGCAACAGTGGTAATCGGTGCTTTTGTTTTAATGTTACTCTCCAACGGTAAAATAACACTGAACAGACTGAATCTTATTGCCGTATCTTTTTTAAGTATCTCTCTTGTTATACAGTTTTTCCTTTATGGAGAGAAGAGTACTTCCTTTCTTTTTGAAAACATATTTGGAGACAGATTCATCCTGGATGATTTTTCTTCTATCTTTGATATTATGTTTACAGTAGGTGCGATCTTAACACTGCTCATCAACAATGACTACATTAAAAGTCGTAAATATTTTTCCGGAGAGTATTTTGCTCTCATTTTGTTTTCTGTATTTGGGATGATGATGCTGGCTCATGCACATGAACTCATCACAGCTTTTATCGCTTTGGAGATCGCTTCACTGAGTATTTATGCCTTGGTCGGATATCATAAAACCAATAAAGTCAGTTCAGAAGC
>JAGGRU010000183.1 GCA_021159425.1 Sulfurovum sp. | reverse complement strand
ATCATACTTACCACACTTTTGAGCTACTGTTTATATGGACAGACACTAGCAAAAGAGTATCCTGCAGGGGAACTTGGAAAAACTGTACAGCTTGGGGAAGAGATCATCAACCATACTGATACACATCCTCTGACAAAAGATCTTGTAGATAATAAACTTAAATGTGTCTCTTGTCATATGGCAGGAGAGGATGGACATCCGGGAAGCACGAAAAACATTGGCTCTTTTGTTGGTATAGCTGCCAGATTTCCACTTTACAAGGCAAGAGAAGGGGTTGTGGAGACACTTCAGGACAGAATAGATAACTGTTTTATGCGTAGTATGGATGGTACGCGTCCTATTATTGACAGTGAAGCTTCTATTGCCATGCTTACTTATATTACCTGGCTCTCAACAGGAACACCTATTGATATGAATTCCCAAACAAATCATGCTTCAGACTTTGCCAATGTTGTTAAGAAGTTTACAGCCATCCAGCAGAAAGCAACGGCTAAAAACTATCAAAATGGTAAAACGATCTACAATGCGCAGTGTGTAGCTTGTCATGGAGATAAAGGTCAAGGGGTTGCGACGTTTCCTGCTCTTTGGGGCAAAGATGCACAGGGAAAATGGCTCTCTTTCAATGCAGGTGCGGGGATGAGCAAGTTAGACAAATCAGCTGCTTGGATCCAGTCAAATATGCCAAAAGGTGCAGGCGGTACACTAAACGATCAGGATAGTGCTGATGTGGCTTTGTATATCAATGCCCAAGAAAGAGCTGATTTTGATCTTGCAAAAAAGCTTTCAAAGCAGCAAAGTATGGGCTACTATAATTCCAAAGTACTCAAAGAAAAAGATAGTGTAGAGAGCAATTTCAAACATCTTGGCTTAGATCTTAATGTAATTATTAAAGAGTAGTTGTATGCATTTGCTTTATAAATTTACTCTGCTCTCACTACTCTGTGTAAATACTCTTGTAGCCCAAGAGCATTTGATCAAAGATGATATTGATGGCAAGGTAAGCGAAAAAGAAAATATTAAAAAACCTCTTCTCTCTGATAAGCTTCAGTATCTTAAAGATGACTATCATCTAGATCTTATCGTATCCTATATGGCTATAGGACAATATGATACCATCAGTGATCAAGATGGTTCAGGAGACAGGGTTGATATAGTTGCACACTATACACCGACCAATGCGTTGTCATTAGGTATGAAGCTAGAGGTACAGCGTGCATTTGGAGCGTACTCATCCGGGCAATTTAGTAAGGCAATAGGATCACTCAATAAGGTTTCACCCTCTTATGCAGATCTTGATCCATATCTCAAAGAGTTATGGGCTGATTATAAGTTTAACGATCTAGATATTAGAGCAGGAGTCATCAATACCAGTTCTTTTGTAGACAGATCTTTCTATAATAACTTTGCCAAGTTTTTTCTTTCGCATGCCTATTCATCCCAATCGTATGGTCATATCCCTCTTTCAAGCTTGGGAATAGGTGTCAAATATACCAAAGAAGAGTATTATGTAAATGCCGTCTTGAGTGATGCAACAGAACACCTGGAGGATGCCATAGATGACATAAGAGACAATGATCTCTCTCTTTACAGTACTATGGAAGCCGGGTATACTCCTGATAAAAATATCTACTTTATCAATGTGTGGCATAGAGAAGAGAAAAGCGGTGACAGCAGCTATGGTATGTATCTATCACTAAATCAATATCTTAATGAAACAAATAAAATATATGCCAAGTATGGTGTAAATAAAAATGCCGCCATAAAGCAACACTTCTCACTTGGATGGAGTCAAGATGCTCTTTTTTCAGGCAAGGATCTTCTACTTACAGGTTTTTCATCCTCACAAGCGGAGAGTACGTCAGATTTTCAAAACAGTTTAGAGATACTTTATAAATATAAATTTGATCATGGTATTGAGCTTAGTGGTGACTTACAAATCATTAAAGACCCTACTACTCAAGAAGATTGGGTAGTAATGCCAAGTGTACGTTTGAGAGTTGTTTTTTAAAATATTTTAAATTAACAGGACAAAAAATGAGTCAAACCGTACTTTTAAAATTTATTGCACCGGTGATGTCAGTCTGGCGATCCGGCAAGCTAGTTTGAAAAAGTAGGACTTGTCTTCCCAGTCGCTTTTTGTCATCTCTCGTGAACGTTCAAAATCATCTAAAAGCATCTTTTCTATTTCAGTATTGAAATCAGTATCAATCACAATAGAAGTGATCTCAAAATTCAGCCTGAATGATCGGTTGTCAAAATTGGCAGTACCTACAGTGGCGATCGTATCATCGATCAGCATTACCTTTTGGTGTAAAAAGCCATCCAGGTAACGGAAAAACCTCACACCTGTCAGGCTTGCTTCTTCAAAATAGGTATAGGCTGCCAAATAGACAAGAAGATGATCCGG
>JAGGRU010000164.1 GCA_021159425.1 Sulfurovum sp. | reverse complement strand
TAACGATATAAAAGAGCTCAAAGAGCTGATCGTATCCAGATAAGATCTGATGGAGAATAAAATGATCCGTATCATAGAAGTCCATTCCAAGCATAGATAAATATAGTTAAAATAATTCCGATATTATGTAGCAAACGCACAAGACTTCAATCGTAAAATCAGCTAAAATTTTCCTATAAATAATGAAAGGGAAATCATGGCTGAGACACACGTACTATCGGCACTTACAAAGAAAAGAGCAGAGGTATCTGGAGAGATAAAACATTACGAAAATCTCCTCAAAAAATCCA
This sequence comes from Sulfurovum sp., assembly GCA_021159425.1. GTDB lineage: Bacteria > Campylobacterota > Campylobacteria > Campylobacterales > Sulfurovaceae > Sulfurovum. The sequence goes on along the minus strand of JAGGRU010000164.1, from coordinate 2,133 downwards.
AACTAGCCCTGCAATCATTAGATCAAACCATACACCTGTTTGATGAAAGTTACGATTTACGCACCATAAAGTCTAAAAGAGTGCACAAGAAACGGTATTTTAAGACCGCAGAAGCCAAAGTATTGATACTTGATATGCTTAGAACAGCTACAGAGCCTATGAGTACAAATGATATTAGTAAAAAGATGGCTTTTAATAAAGGAATTGATAATAATGAGGGTTTTAATGTAGTTCATTTTCAAAAGATTATTTTTGCTTCACTTAAAAGATGTGAAGACAATAAATTGATTGAACGTATAGGTAAAAATGGACTCGCGATACTATGGCAAATAAAGTTCTAAGCTCCTAAGCGTTCCGCTACCCTTTTATTCCCTTGCCAATATCCACAAAACTCATTAGATACAGAACGGGCAAGGCATCGTGTGAGAATATCATTTACGATAGCACCATTACTTTTACGTCTTGTGTCTTCACGATACGCTATCTCATTAGCGTAGTTAGATAAGTAAAGTGGTGATAGTCTATGACATTGACCGTACTGCATACGTCTAAATCTAGCATTGTAACTTTCACTTTGATTGTTGTTCTCTCCATTTTTACCACGGTACTCTACTTGGTGGTTTACTCTCTTCATATCGTATAGTGCGTGTAGATCGTCATAAGCTGGTGCTTCATCAGCGTGAAGTTCTGTACCTCTGGTAACGTAAGTGTTCACGATACGGTTAATATCAAAAGTATTTTCAGATTTAAGTACAAAAGTTTTAGTTTTAACTGCTCCTACTACTTCATCTTGGCTATCAGCTCTTTGTCTAAGTGAGATAACCACCCTTTTACTTGGGTGGTTTATTTTTCTTCTATCAACTCTATCAGCAATGTTGTTGATTTGTTTAGTTTTACCACCTACATAGACACCATCAATTTCACATACACCTGTAAGCATATCATCATTTACATCATCAAGTAGTGACTCTCTAAGTTTGTGTGAAAGTACCCATGCTGTTTTATACTGAACATCTAACTCTCTTGATAGTTGCAAGGCACTTAGAGACTTCACAGAGTTTGTATAAATGGCTATGGCTAGGAGATATGTTTTTAAAGGTAATTTATGAGATGCAAATAGCGTACCGCTTGTCACAGAAAAGGTATGGAAACATTCTTTGCATCTATATTGGTTTCTTGTCCCAATACTATAAGGTGCTGTAGTTGTACCACAATGAGGACATACAGGTTCACCGTTGGTACTACCCCAGCGAATGTTTTTAAATATATCATGGATTTCCGTATCACTCATCATGGCTATTTTTACGATTGATAAAGTTCTTGCTTTTGCTGAGAGTAGGAAATGTTGTGCCATGATCTATCCTTTGTATTTGTATACTTATTATATCATAATTGATTACAAATTCAAAGAATATATTGTCATTAATGACTATAAATATACTTACTATTGAATATGTTTAAATCACTATGGTATAATGCAGACCATAACTACAAAGGGTGATGATGAATATTGAAGCACTGCCAAAAAGTATTATTAAATCAGAGCTAAAACGTAAAGATTTACACGTGAAAGATTTAGTAGCACTTTTAAAATCTTTTGATGAGCATCTCACGGAATCATCTTTTAACAACAAGATGAGCCGTGGTGGTTTCTCTGCAGTGTTCTTTATGAAGTGTATGAAGGCACTTGAAATTAAAACTTTAAAGATTGAGGATTAGTAATGATTACAAATGAAATACGATATTTTGATTTTATGAAGTCTAAAAAAGTACAAGAAATTTATGGAGTGTTAGAAAAAGTAAGTCCATGATGAAAACTCTAGAATACAACAAGCAAACAGCCAAAATAACCCTAAACACCTACGATGATGGATTCTTCCTCTCTGAAACAGATATCACCGATGCAGTCCTAACTCTAGCCCTTGAAAAGCTCTATGATGATTACGGCTTAGATCAAGGAGATGAGTTGCATATTATCAAAAAGAAAAGTTTGGGAAATCTTACGAAAATTGAGTTGAAAAAAGCATAATTTTAAAAAAACTTAGTTTTGTGCGTTTGCTACATAATATCGGGATAAACCCTATTACTAAAACCTTATAATCTAACATAGAATATAATGTTTGTCGCTATAGC
>JAGGRU010000324.1 GCA_021159425.1 Sulfurovum sp. | reverse complement strand
TGCTTTCAATAAATCAGTTTTACCCTCTGATGACTGTGCAAGCAGTGTAGTTCCTGCTGAAAGTGTTAAAAACTTAAAAAAACCTCTTCTTGTGATATTTGACATTTATTTCTCCATCTTATAATTATTATAAGATTATATTTAAATAACATTAATTCTTTATTAACGGGACGCTTATCTTCCTCTTCTTTTTTTCTTATCTTTTTTATCACTCTTTGGTTTAGCTGCATCATACGCTTTAAAAGCATCTCTCTTGGTAGTTTTACGTTTTTTACTTTTAGGTGCAAATATTGTTGTTTTCTTTTTCTTACCAAAAGCCCCATCTGCATTTTTATGTTCATTTAACTTTTTACGGGCACCTTTTTGGGTAACTGTAACCTTTGGAGCATATCCTTCAAGCTTTTCCTGCGGCAGTGCTTTTCCCATCAGACGTTCCACATCTTTCAGTGCCACCATCTCAGTAGGTGAGATAAGCGTGATCGCCAATCCTTTAGCCCCTGCTCTGCCTGTACGCCCAATACGGTGTATGTAGTCTCCGGTAACGTGTGGAATGTCATAATTTATCACCAGGCCCAAAGTTGGAATATCTAAACCGCGTGCTGCGATGTCTGTTGCTACAAGCACACGTATTTTTTCTTCTTTAAAGCCTTCCAATGCTCTGGATCTCTCACCTGAACTTTTTCCACCATGAATTACTGCCGTTTTCAGTCCAGTCAAATTTAGATAAGCAGCTACTTCATCTGCAAGCTCTTTTTTACGTACAAAGACCAGCACATGTTTATAATTACGTGAACCGATCAGATACGATAAGAGTTCTGATTTCTTCTCTTTTTCCACAGGATAAACGATCTGTTCTACAGAGTGGGCCGTAGTACCCATGCTGTCTACTTCTATGAGTTTAGGTTTTTGAAGTATCTGTTCTGCCAGTCTTTTTACTGAACCCGAAAGCGTTGCAGAGATGAGTACATTTTGTCGTCTCTGAGGCAAGTGCTGTAGGATTTTAGATACTTCATGTACAAAACCCATATCTAAAATAGTATCTGCTTCGTCCAAAACCAGATAATCGACAGAGTCAAGATCTATATTTTTCTGATGAATGTGTTCCAAAAGCCGTCCGGATGTTGCGACTATAATGTCTACACCATTTTTGAGTCTGTTAGCCTGTGAAGTAAGATTTGAACCACCATAAAGCACCATACTCTTCAGAGGCAAATACTTCCCATACGCTTCAAAAGAGGCATGTACCTGTTTTGCCAATTCTCTGGTAGGTACAAGGATGACCGCCTTAGGATAGTGTTTACCCTCTACAAATGTTTTAGATAACTCTTGAAGTATAGGAAGTGCAAAGCCTGCTGTTTTTCCTGTTCCGGTCTGTGCTCCTGCCATAATATCACGACGGGTGAACATGACAGGTATAAGTGCTTTCTGTATAGGTGTTGCAGACTCATACCCTTTGTCTTTAAGTGCCTTCAGAATCTCTGAAGATAATCCAAGTGTAGCTAAGGCCATAATTTACTCTGCCATGTCAGGAACACTGTCTAACCTGCGTTTGCGTCTCATTTTCTGTTTTGCAACCTCTCTCATATCTGCATCAGAGTCACTCTCATCTACGATCTCAACACCTAAAATAGTCTCAACACAATCTTCAAGTGTCACGATTCCTTCTGTCTGGTCATAACCGTCAAGTACCAAAAACATATGCTCTTTTTTCTTAATGAAAAGGTCTAAGGCTTTAGAGACAGGCAGGTTTTCAGAAATTTTAAAAATATCTTTTTTAATACTGTTTAAAGAGACAGAATCATCTTCAAGTGCCTGCTTAAAGATCTTTTTGGTCATCACTATACCTGTAGTATTTTCAATACTCTCCTTATACACAGGAACCCTTGAAAACTTAAATATTGCCGGTTCATTATCTACAATATCTTTAATACTACGCTCTCCATCTAAACCAAAAACCACAGTTCTTGGAGTAAGGATCTCTTTGATCCTTATCTTGTCAAGCAGAAGGATGTTTTCTATCACATCTGATTCTTTCTCTCCAAGCAAACCTTCATCTTCACTCAGTAATGTACTCTCAATAAGCTCTTCTCTTGTCAAGTGCATCGAATCATCACTTTTGCTGATACGGTTTGTTACAAAGAGGGTCATTAAGATGATAGGATAGGTAATCCATATAAAAAATCGTATCACATATGCAGCTGTTGGTGCCAATGACTTCCAGTATACAGCCCCTATCGTTTTAGGAATAATTTCAGAGAAAAATAAAATTGCAAAAGTTAAAATAATAGAGACATAAAAAACTGCTCCTGTACCATACAGGCTCTCTGCCTGTGCTCCAACTGCAGCTGCACCAAGTGTATTGGCAATAGTATTAAGGATCAAAATAGAAGCAATAGATTTATTGATATTGGTCTTATGAGATTTTAAAAGT
>JAGGRU010000180.1 GCA_021159425.1 Sulfurovum sp. | reverse complement strand
CAAGCTGGAACCGGCATACGAGATACTGTTGATGAAGCTTTTTGGTATCATCCAATGGCACCATTTTGCCTATCTGATCATCAGCCTTGCTCTGCTTGGATACGGGGCAAGTGGTACATTTATTGCTCTTGCACGTGAGTGGCTGCTAAAATATTTCCCCTATGCTTATGTCAGCAATATTGCACTTTTTGCTGTCTCGTCTATTTTTTGTTTTAGCCTTGCCCAGCAGATCCCTTTCAATCCATTGGAACTGTTATGGGAACGTTCTCAGCTCTTTTTGCTTTTGGGACTCTATCTGCTTCTAGCACTTCCTTTCTTTTTTGCCGCCAATGCGATCGGTTTGGCATTTATCCGGTACAAAACTGATATTTCCGGGCTTTACGGAGCGGATCTGTTTGGTGCGGGTTTGGGCAGTCTGGGTATATTGATACTCTTTTATCTTTTTTTTCCTGAATCAATTTTACAGATGATCGCTCTTTTGGGTCTGCTGAGTGCAGTAATAGCTAGCAGAGAAGTAACGCTTAAACAAAATGGAGTACTGCTACTGTTGTTTTCTGTAGCACTTTTTTCCATTTTATTCTTTGCCAGGGACTTTGCTCTTAAAATGAATGTTTATAAAGATCTTAGTCAGACCCTTCAGATCTCCGGAACGAAAATTATAGAAGAACGCTCCTCTCCGCTTGGGATGCTCTCTGTTGTGCAAAGCCCGGATGTTCCTTTCCGTTACGTTCCGGGGTTGAGTATGGCTTCTGATGTAGAACCTCTGCCACAGCTTGGCATCTTCACGAATGGTGACGGGATGAGTGCCATTACAAAATATCCTGAGAAGATGCAGCAGATTGCTTATCTTGATTATCAGACTTCTGCACTTGCTTATCATCTTGGTAATTTGGATAAGGTACTGATCCTCGGTGCCGGCGGAGGTTCAGATATACTACAGGCACTTTATCATGAGACTAAAATGATCGATGCCGTTGAGATCGATCCTCAGATGGTAGATCTTGTTGGAACGAAGTATGCTGAATTTGCCGGCAATATCTATGATAAGGAGAGTGTCACGATCCATACAGCAGAGGCAAGAGGTTTTGTAGCTTCATCCAAAGAGAAGTATGACCTGATCCAGATGGCAATGGTGGACTCGTTCGGAGCTTCATCGGCAGGGCTTCAGTCGCTGAGCGAAAACTATCTCTATACGGTAGAAGCACTTCAACTCTATCTGAAGCATCTAAAACCGGAGGGTTATCTCTCTTTCACACGATGGCTGAAGTTACCACCCAGAGATATGCTCAAACTTTTTGCTACAGCCATCGAGGCACTGGAGCGTAATGGTGTAGAAGATCCGAAAAAGCATCTTGTTCTTATCAGAGGCTTACAGACAAGTACACTACTTATTAAAAATGCTATGTTCAGTTCTGCAGAGATCAAAGAGCTAAAATATTTTTGTGATAAACGGTTTTTTGATATAGCTTACTATTACGACCTTTCAGAATCTGAAACCAACCGATATAACATTTTGGACAAACCTTATTTCTATCAGGGAACACAAGGACTTTTAGAAAATAGGGAACAGTACTACAGTGACTATAAATTTGATATCAGACCCGCATCCGATGACAGACCCTATTTTTACCATTTCTTTAAGTGGGAAACGCTTGAAGAGATCTTTGCACTGCGTGGAACCGGAGGGCTTCAACTTTTGGAATGGGGATATCTGGTACTGGTTGCAGCACTGTTGCAGGCTGTTGTCGCAAGTATTGTGTTGATACTTTTACCGCTTATACGGTATAGAAGATCTGAAAAAAACAGGATAGTCACAAGCAAGAAGAGGGTGCTTATCTACTTTTTTGCTTTGGGGCTGGGTTTTCTGTTCTTAGAGATCTATTTTATTCAGCGTTTTATTCTCTTCCTGAGTCATCCGCTCTATACGATAGCTGTAGTCTTAAGCTCTTTCTTGATCTTTGCAGGGTTTGGAAGCAGCTATTCAAAACGCCTTGCTGCACTCAAAGGATATAGCAAAAGTGCACGTTACGGGATCGTTGGTATTTTTCTTTTCGGCCTTTTTTATGTTTTGACACTCGATCACATCTTTGGCTTTTTGCTGACACAGACAGACTTCATAAAGATAGCTGCCTCAGTGTTGCTCATTGCTCCTTTGGCCTTTGCGATGGGGATGCCTTTTCCTATGGGGCTCTCTGAACTGGGCAGACATTCTGAGTCTTTGATCCCCTGGGCATGGGGTGTCAACGGATGTGCTTCTGTCATCTCTGCTGTTGCCGCAACGCTTATTGCGATCCATTTCGGATTTACCGTCGTGATGGTCATGGCGTTGCTTTTTTACCTGGCAGCCTATTTCTCATTTCCTCTTGAAATCACGTAAATTTAACTCATCTTTTTAAGGTAGATAACACTAAGCGGAGGCAGTGTTACAGATAA
>JAGGRU010000280.1 GCA_021159425.1 Sulfurovum sp. | reverse complement strand
TATCTCCTCCTGCTACTGCGAACGAACTCATTGCTAATACAGCTACTGCTGATAAAACGATATTTTTCATAATATCTCCTTGTTAATTTTAAGATAGCAGGATTATAGCTTTTTTTATTCATAATGTCAAGGTTATTAATGAAAAGTTAATAAAATATTTATAATTCATTAATATATCCCATTTAAAAGGTGTTTGTAGATATTGAAACTATATGAGCAGTTAAAGCTTATAAAGTTAAAAATAATTTTGAAAAGAAAAAAGAGGGAAATAAATAAGAGGTTAAAAAAGGGTTCTACCAAGCCAAAAGGCTTAGCAGAAAAAAGGTGTTCCTAGAATCTGTAGTTTACACCAATGTTGAATGCAGAAATTGTAGCTTCTGTATTAACATCACCACCGTTAACAATAAAGTCTTCATCATCATCATAAACACTTACATAGTCTACGAATAGACCAACTGCATCAGTAAATCTGTACTCTGCACCAAGACCCCATGAGAAACCGTCAACAGAATCAGTAGTATATGTGAAATTATTAGCATCTATTTCTATATCAGCACCTGCATATCCAAGAAGTGCATAAACAGTAAATGCGTCTGATACTGGGTACATTGGTTTAACATAAACACCCCAAGCGTCTACTGTAACATCTGCATTGATATTGCCACCGAGATCACCTCTACCAAGAGTTGAATCACTCTCTAGACCAAACCAGTATCTACCTTCAATTCCTACATATTGGTTGAAGTCATAACCTGCTTGAAGCATGATTGAAGAAAAATCTTCATCAAGCCAAGTATTTTCAAGTGTTCCACCTAGTGGGTAAGTAGTGTCAGTGATTTCAGTATTCATGAAACCATATGCGATACCTAGGTAAAGACCACCTGTTGATGGCATTACTTCTTCAACTACTACTATTGGCTCTTCTACTGGAGCGATATCTCCTCCTGCTACTGCGAACGAACTCATTGCTAATACAGCTACTGCTGATAATACGATATTTTTCATAATATCTCCTTGTTTAATTTTAAGATGGCGAGATTATAGCACCTTATTTTTATTATGTCTATCCAAAAAGCAAAAAATTAGAAGATTTTTCATAATTATAGAATTTAATTCAATACATTGCTTTCAGTATTGTAATCATACAAACTACATCATCTCTTTTCTGGTAACACACAGTGCTTCAATATCATCTTCAATCTGATAAGGTGTTTTAAGTGTTTGTGAGGGGTTTACTCCAAACAACTCTGTATAGTAAGAAGAGAAATGCCCCATATGTTCAAAGCCCCACTTGAATGCAATTTTTGAGACAGTGTTTTGCTTAGGGTTGTCTTTTTGGAGTTCATGATGAACAAGATTGAGTTTGAGTTGGTGTAAAAATTTTTTGGGTGTAAAACCAAAGAGTGATTTGAAGCTATTTTGCAGGGTTTGTTCGGTAATATTATGCTGTTTTGCCAAAGAGCTAATGCTGATTTTACCATCTAGATGATGCATGACCTGGTCACGAATATCTAATGCTATTTTCTCACCATTAGTAAGTTTGGGTATGACAGGGGTTTGATCTGCAAGAAGTTCCATCACTGTTGAAAGTATCTGTTCTTCTGCTTTTTGGTAGCTTTGAGTATCTACTTTAGAAGAAGAGGCAGTAAAACGTTTCCAAATCTCACGCAGCATAGTTCTCAGATGTGCATCCGTATCATAGATACGATGATCAAGAACCTTGGAGAGGCTGGATAATCGTGATCCCAAATTGTTCTTGTCTATACTGATAACAATAAATTTTACTGTATGATTTGCTATAAAATTATTAGGATGTGTGTCATCAAAAAAGAAAATATCACCAGTTTTAATCTTGATACGTCCAAAACAACCCTTGTCTTCGCATGATTCAACTAGGGCAATATTTAAAGAGTCTTTAGGCGATCCGGCATAGTGCATGGTGCCTCCATTTCTCTTTCCAAAAACGATTTGCATCAAATGAAGATGTAAAATTTGGAGTCGTCCACTCAAACTATCGGGACGAAGTTGATAGGGGCAGAGTTGCTTCCAATTAGTAATATTGGCTTGCATCATCTCATAATTATCGTACTGTTGATCAATAAAGTACCCCTCATTTATCTTCAGGGGTTGTGGCTTATGTGTATCTTTTTTCATTAGATTATTCCAATTTAGCCTACTGATATGTGATCAGCTTAGGCATATCTCTTACTCTTTTTTTCCCTACCGGTTCAAGTCCAAGTACCTGCTTTGGTGTCATCATAGGCTTATCTTGTTTAAGAAAGACTTTAAATCCTCCGGAGACTTTTGCTGAACGGTTTTCAGTATAGAGACCATTATATGTTTTAATTTTCAATGCAGGACTTCCGTGTCCATCCAGATGCATAACCATATGTACTCTATCTGTGTATCTAAGTGCTTTTTTATCTGTGACCA
>JAGGRU010000118.1 GCA_021159425.1 Sulfurovum sp. | reverse complement strand
TATGAAGATATGGAGAGTGTAGCAAGTGGTGACAATGCAAAACTCATAGAAAAAGCAAAAGCAAGCGGTTCTGTAGTATTTGAACTTGCGCTTGATAACGGTGCAACACTTCTGGGTGTACAACTTGACAAGCGAACCACTAAATTTGCTAAAAAGATCGGTGCAAACAATGCTTCTGTGATCCCATACACAATACTCATAGAAAATGGAGAAGCAAAAGCATTGGCTCCAAAATATAACCTTGCTTTACACTATCCCCTCTTGAGTATGACAGGATTTATGACCATTGCTACTGTACCTGGTGCTATTATAAAAGATTGCGAAAAGATTTTTCAATAGAGGTGCCCTGAACTTTAAAATAGATCTTCCATATTTTCAAGCTGCTGAACATGCACAGGTGCAGGTTTGGTAGTAGGGAGTTGAGGTTCAACAAATACCTTCCTGGCTTTTTTCTTTGCTCTTTTTCTCTCTCTTGCTCTTTCTTTTGATTCTCTTTGTTGTACAGCTATTTCTGCTTCATGCTCTTTGTCTTCTTGTATTTTTTTGATGACTTCAGGGTCTGGTACGAGTTTCCCCTGTTCTACCAGTAGTTGTACCACCTTCTTAAATGTAGGTACGGCCGATTGGGATGCAAAGTATTTGTATCTCTTTTTGGCACGAATGACAAGCACCCCTATGGTATATTTGTTTCCGAATTTGTCATTGGCAAAACCGTAAAAAGAACTGTGATATTCACGAACATAATGTCCGTTCTTAGCAATGTGGGCCGTTCCTGTTTTTCCGCCGATCTCTAATCCCGGGTATTGTGCTGCTACACCGGTACCCCGTTTTACCACTTCTAAGAGTATGCTGTGCATTTGTTCTGCTGTCTTTTTTTTGATCGCCTGCACATCCCCAATTTTTGGGTCCAGCGTATAGTGCTTGCCTTTTGCATCTTCAAGATAATCTACCAGTCTTGGCGTCACGGCAATACCTTCATTGTTAAAAGCAGAGTAAGCCTTGAAGAGTTGGGCAAAAGTGATGGTCATTCCATAACCGTAAGCGGTATTGGCTCTGTGTAGTTTATTGTCCAGAAGGCGCACTTTCTTCAGGCTTCCGGGAAGATCACGGGAAAGGTCTATGCCTGAGGGTTTTGCCACACCAAACTGGAGTAAACCTTCTCTAAATTCCGGACCTGTTAAGAGCCAGGATATAAGAGAAGTCCCGACATTGGAAGAGTGTACAATAATATCTGTTACCTGCAGAGATGGAAACTTGTCATCATCAGATATCCAGTGTCTTTTACCGATTTGAAGTCTTCCATTCAGTGTATTGAACCATTTGCTTGGTGTGACCAATCCTTTGTCTATGGCAACAGAGATGGAGAGAGGTTTCATGACAGAACCTGCTTCATAAGGATACTCTGAAAATTTTGGATTGAGTGCCGGAATATCCTTTTGTGTAATATGCGCAGGATTGTATCGTTCTGAACTTGCAAGTGTGAGTACTTTTCCAGTATGACTTTCCATCGCACCCACAATAATTTCATCGGCATCCAGTTCTTTTTTCATGTTGTCTAACATAATTTCAACTCTTCTTTGCACTGCCAGTGGTATATTCAAATGAAGATCAAGTCCATCTACCCGCAGTTTTTTAATACTGTTTTTATCATGTATCACTCTGGAACTTACATCTCTTTTACCTTTGAAGAAGCCGTCTTTTTTAGAAGTGATATACTTCTCATAATTACGTTCAAGACCTTTTTTCCCTCTTGGCCGAATATAATTATTTTCCTCTTTTTTTCCAACATATCCAAGTATGGGACTGAGAACATCTTTAAGAGGAAAACGTCTGCTTTCACCGTTTTCAATAATATCCAGACCGAACATCACTTCTATCCCCGCACGGTTTTTTGTCGATCTGAATACATCAAGTTTCCTGAGTTTATAGGCTAAAGATTTAAGTTGCATGGCATGTCTGGCATTAATATTTCTTGAGAGAACAATATTTTTTTTGATCTCTTTACCTTTTTTGTTTTTGAACTTTTTGCGTATATCTTTTACAGGTATGCCACTGTAAATACTAAAGAGTTTTATAAATACTTCTTTTTTCTCAGGAACAATATTTTCTCCGCGAATCACTGCCTTATATGTTTTTTGTGAATTGCTAAGTATATAGTTGTCTGCAGAGATGATGCTGCCACGGAAAGATCTGTCATGAATAGTAGAGTTGTGACTGGGGATACGTCTCTCTGAAGAGATCGTTTTTAAAACAGAAAATAAAAATATGGACATAGCAAGTGTTAAGATAAGAAAAAGACCTGTGATCTTGTATTTTCTTTGGTGAATTGCTTTATTTTCTGTTTTTTTTGTCATTATTCCCTCTTAAAACATAATTTTATCAAAGTTATCTATTAAATTTGATAAAATACTAATTAATATTATAGAAAGAGAATA
>JAGGRU010000094.1 GCA_021159425.1 Sulfurovum sp. | reverse complement strand
GTATCTGAAGTAAAAGGATACGGAAGACAACAAGGACACTCAGAACTTTACAGAGGGGCTGAATATGTGGTTGAATTTATCCCTAAAATTAAAATAGAGCTCGTTGTAAGTACAGATGAATATGCAGATATCGCTATTAAAGCCATCAACAGTGCTGCCAAAACCGGTAAGATCGGTGACGGTAAGATATTTGTGAGTACGATTGACTCTGTTGTTCGTATCAGAACAGATGAAACTGATGCTGACGCACTGTAAAATACAAAATCTACGTAAGGTCGGTAAACCGACCCTACATTATCATATGATTAAATTTTAATCACTCTTTCTCTATATTTTCTTAAAAACGAATTATTTTTGCTTAATAATACAGCAACATCTCCTTCCAATCTTTTCCAATAACAGATACACTAATACATTATTTTATTAGGAGTGAAATATGGAAATGAATTATGTTATAGATACTTTCTTTGCTATCTTTTCAATGACCCTCATTATTTTAATGGTACCTGGGTTTGCAATGCTTGAAGCAGGTTTGGTCAGAACAAAAAATGTCACCTCGGTACTTACCGTGAACGTCATGATATACGCTGTAGCCTCATTGTCTTTTATGCTTATAGGATATGAGTATGCATTTGGATCCTGGGACCATCAGGATAGCATGAGTAAATATGCTTTCTTTATGTTTCAAATGGCATTTGTCGGTAAAGTGGTGAACATTATGTCTGGTGGAGTAAGTGAACGTTCGCGTATCTTGCCTTTAGCACTTTTTACGGTTGCAGTAGGTGCATTTATCTATCCAACCATTGTAAACATTACCTGGGGAGCAAACTTTTTAAGCGGTACATTCTTAGATATATCAGGTATGGCTGATCTCGCAGGCTCAACAGTTATTCACTCTACAGGAGGATGGGCTCTGCTTGCAGCTATTCTGATCATGGGTGCAAGACGCGGACGCTTTAAAAAAGATGGACGTATTCAGGTCATCCCTGCATCCAATATTCCTCTTGTTACACTGGGAGCTTTTTTGCTTTGGATCGGTTGGTTTGGATTTAACGGTGGTTCAGTGGGTGCAATATCGAGTAAAGAAAATGCTGATGCAGTAGCACTTACTATTATGAATACAAATACCGCCGGTATATCCGGTGCTATTGTTGGATGGCTATTGACCTACTACCGATATAAAAAATTCGATATCACAATGATCCTGAATGGTGCTTTAGGTGGACTGGTAGCAGTAACAGCCGGTCCTGACCAATATGATATATATACACCCATACTCATAGGTGCAATTGGTGGAGCATTGGTTGTTTTCTTTGTACCAATTTTTGATAAACTTAAAATGGATGATCCTGTTGGTGCCCTCTCTGTACACTTAGTAAACGGTATATGGGGTACACTTGCAGTTGGTATTTTTGTATCTGAGGTGAGTATTTTGACACAACTTAAAGGTATTGTTGTAGTAGGTGTGATAGTATTCCCCATAGCCTATGTTACAATATATACGATCAATAAGATATTCAACTTGCGTGCCGGTGATGAAGAGCAACAAGAAGGTATAGATGTCACAGAGTGTGGTATAGAAGCCTACCCTGAATTCAAACGTAGTTTTTAACATATCAGGAATCGCGAAGTTCTTCGCGCCAAAAGCCTTGAACAAGTTCAAGGTTCCAAAATAAATAAAGGATTTTAATCATGAAAAAGATAGAAGCGATCATTAAACCATTTAAACTAGACGATGTAAAAGAAGCATTAGTAGAAGCAGGTATTGAGGGAATGACCATTTCAGAGGTCAAGGGATACGGAAGACAACAGGGACACTCAGAACTTTACAGAGGTGCAGAGTATGTTGTTGAGTTCATCCCCAAAGTTAAAATAGAACTCGTAGTCTCGTCTCAGGAATATGCAGATAAAGCAATTGAAGCCATCAAAGAAGCTGCCAAAACCGGTAAGATCGGTGATGGAAAGATCTTTGTATCTGACATTTCAAAGACCATTCGTATCAGAACGGATGAAGAGGACGAAGAAGCGCTGTAAGCCTATTCTCACTGTAGGGTCGGTTTACCGACCACCTGCATAATGGTCGGTAAACCGACCCTACAAATTCTTAAACTTATCTATCTTTTCTTCACTGCCTAAAACTTTCCAATCAACCCCATTTACTCCAAAATCACGTTCATACTGAGTAATGCCAAGTAGTTTTAACTGATACAGTGTTCTATCCACATCTGAGTAAGTTGTTTCAAATGCATACTCTATCTGTTTTTCATAAGGTATTAAGACTGATTCATTTAATACATCTTTCACAGCCAAAGCATAGGCTCTTGCCATTCCACCTGTACCCAGTTTAATACCACCAAAATAACGAACGATGAAAACTGCACAATTGATCAACTCGTTACCACGCAGTACATTTAATACTGGAGTCCCTGCACATCCTTTTGG
>JAGGRU010000029.1 GCA_021159425.1 Sulfurovum sp. | reverse complement strand
ATACTCTTTCTGCACCTCTTTAAGTAAGTGTTTGATCTCTTTACTAAGAGCGATCGCATTACCCTGTTTGGTTTTATTTACATTGATAGAAATATTCTGTACACCGTTGTAGTGTGATATTTCATTACTTTCACTCAATCCAAAACTCACTTCTGCAATATCACCCAAACGTACTCGCTTGCCGGAAACTGTGATCAATGCTGATTCCAACGCTTCAACACTTTTCTCTCCATTTTGAGTAGAGATGTAAAGGTGATTTCCCTGCTGTTCTATGGTACCTATGGGAAAGATGGAAGAGAGTGTGCTTATGGCTTTATAGACACTCTCTTTTGGCAAGTCATATGCCAACAATTTTTTATTATCAATTTTGATCAACACTTCATCGTCAGCATCACCTCTGATCATGATACCGCTTAAATCTTTATATACACTCAACTTACTTTTGAGATCTTCGGCAATATCGAGAAGTCTTTTTTTAGGTACATTACCCGATATAGCGATCAGCAGTAGAGGAAAATCATGTACAGTGATCTTTGCGATGGGTTCATCCATATCTGCAGGGAGATCCCGTCTTGTATTGGCGATGACATCTTTAACATCTCCAAGCACCAAAAGATTGTCAGACCCAGATTTAATATCTGCCTTGATGGAAAAAAATCCATTTTGAATGACCGTATCAATGTTCTCTACTTCAGAAATACTTTTAATATCATCTTCAATATTTCTTACAGCCATCTTATCGAGGACATCAGCAGATGCACCGGGGTACCCGCCTGTGATACTTATCTGATCGAGTGAAGATGGAGGAAATATCTCTTTAGGGATATCCCTGTATGCAAAAATAGAAAGAACCAGCATAAAAAGCATTAAAATATGGTTGATGATCGGTTTATCTACAGCAAACGTAATGAATTTCCTGATCATTAAATTTCCGAATCGTTAATAACAAAAATCGTATCTGTTACCCTGTTCTTGAATTTTAGTTCTTCTACACTTTGTTGCAGTATGACCTTTTCAGCTTTGAGTGCCGAGACTTCTCTTTGCATTTTATTGACTTTTTTACTCTCGTAATAGATTTGATTGCTCAAATAAATTTTGGTCATTGTGAGCATGAGTATAATCGTCATGGAGATAATGATCACAGAAACCATTCCAAATGTAATGCCGTTAGGTGCTGATATTTTCTTTTTACCTGCCACTACTGTTCTCCTGATGTTACTTTGAACTTGAAAGATCTTAATTTAGCTGACCTGCTTCGGGGATTGATCTTTAATTCTTCTTTGGTAGCAGTAATAGGTTTTCGGGACAAGGCTTTTCCCAAAGCATGATTTTTTCCACAGGTGCAACGCATCGCATGCGGATCACAAATACATGCCATACTCCACTTTTTAAAACGGTTCTTCACCAAGCGGTCTTCTAAGGAGTGAAAAGTGATAAGAGAAACCACTTCACCTTTGGTGTGTTTTGCTTCTATGGCATCAAGAAGCCCTTCAATTTCACCTAATTCATTATTTACTTCTATACGGATCGCCTGGAACATCAAAGTAGCAGGATGTATTTTCCCTCCGGCAGGTATCACCTGTTTGGCTATTTCAGAGAGTTCTTTTGCACTTTCTATGGGTGCTTTGGCTCTTGCTTCAACTACAGCACCTGCCAGTTTACGGTAAGAGCGTACTTCCCCATAAGTATCAAAAATATATTCCAGTTTATCTTTAGAATATTCATTTACCACTTCATAGGCACTCAAGGGTGCAGAAGCATCCATACGCATATCCAAAGTCTCTGAAGTAAAAGAAAACCCTCTCTCTTTTTTGTCAAGCTGTAAAGAGGAAACACCAAAGTCTGCAAGGACTGCCATAATGGGTGCCTCTTTTAACACAGGCAATACTGTTGCAAAGGTACCTTTATAGTAAGTACTTCTTTCCTCAAAAGGTTCAAGTCTCTTTTTTGAAAATGCCAAAGCTTCATCATCTCTGTCAATACCTATGTGTTTAATATTGTCATATTTTTTTAACATTTCAGAACTGTGCCCGGCATACCCCAAAGTACAGTCTACAAAATACCCTTCATTCACAGAGCTAAAACTATCTAATACTTCATCTAAAAGTACCGGTATATGGGGAGTTTTCACTGATTTCCTTCACTATTCACTATTCACTATTCACTATTCACTAATTTTATTGCTATAATACCAAAATAATCTATAGGAAACGGAGAGTTTACTCCCGAACAGCGGAGGCAAAGCCTTCCGATTCCAATAAAAAACCTTAACTTATATGGCAATGGCACACCCCTACAGTTTTTTAAAACTCTTTACTATTAATACAATAACTGCTATTTCAACACCTAAAAGTAAAAAGTGCAAATCATAGACCTGTGCCTGGTTACTCTCTATGCCGTAAGCTTTTACGACTTTATAGAAAACATAAGAGACTCCCATACCTAAAAGATACC
>JAGGRU010000290.1 GCA_021159425.1 Sulfurovum sp. | reverse complement strand
TTATACAGGCAAACATCATGGCATTAGACTTAAATTCATCACAACTCTACTTCAACCGTGAACTTTCATGGCTTCAATTTAACTCCCGTGTTCTGGCTCAGGCACTGGATGAAAAACTCCCTCCGCTTGAACGTTTAAAATTCCTGGCAATTTACGGAACGAATCTTGATGAATTTTATATGATACGTGTTGCAGGGCTTAAGGCACTGTTTAAAGCACGGGTTCAGGAGACAGGAGCAGACAAACTGACTCCTTCTGAGCAGTTGGAACAGATACATACGTATTTGCATAAAGAGCATCAGGTATTGGAGTCTTGTTATACTTCCATCATCTCTGATCTGCATACACACGGGGTGAATGTAAAAAATCATAATGCACTCAACTCTAAGGAACAAGAGGAGATAAAAGATATTTTCTTCAATGAAATATACCCTGTCATCATTCCTATTGCCATAGATGCGACACACCCTTTTCCTCATTTGAATAACCTCAGTTTTGGGCTTGCCATGACACTGAAAGATGATTCAAAAAATATTAAACACGGACTGATCAGAATTCCAAGGATCTTACCCAGATTCATTAAACTTGGGCATACCTTTGTTCCCATAGAGTCTGTGGTAGCACACTTTGCCTCTGAACTCTTCCCCGGCTTTAAACAACTTGCATCTACGCCGTTCAGAGTGACCAGAAATGCAGATATTGAAATAGAAGAAGAGGAAGCAGATGACTTTTTGCAAATTCTTCAGGAAGGACTTCGTTCAAGAAACAAAGGTTCTCTTATTCGTCTGGAACTCATAGAGGGTGCAGATGAGGACTTGATCAAATTTTTACTTTCTCATCTTAATCTTGACGATAATGACATTTACTCTTACAAGAGTCTTTCGCTCAATCTTGGGTCTTTATGGCAGATCGTAGGAGATAAAGCACTTTCACACCTTGTTCTGCCTACTTTTACCCCTAAAATACTTCCTCCTTTGGATTCTGAAGATATCTTTGAAGCCATTGATAAGCAGGATATACTGCTGTATCATCCTTTTGACAGTTTTGAGCCTGTGGTGCAATTCATAAAACAGGCTGCTGCTGACCCGGATACCATTGCCATACGTATGACACTCTACCGTGCAGGTCCGAAATCTCCCATCGTCAAAGCACTGATCGATGCTGTACGTGACGGGAAACAGGTGACTGCACTTGTAGAACTCAAAGCACGTTTTGATGAAGAGAACAACTTACGCTGGGCAAAAGCACTTGAAGATGCAGGAGCACATGTTGTCTATGGAATACCCGGTCTTAAAGTCCATGCTAAAATAGCCCAGGTCATCAAAAGAAAAGGTAAAAAACTGCAAAGCTATGTACATCTTGCCACAGGGAATTACAACCCGAGTACTGCAAAAATATATACTGATATGTCCTATTTTACTTCAAAAGAAGCATTCTCTACGGATGCAACACACTTTTTCCATTTTCTGACCGGCTTTTCAAGATATACTAAATTAGGTACACTCTTCATCTCTCCTTCTCAGATCAAACCAAAACTTCTTAAACTCATAGAGAAAGAGGGAAAACAGGGTAAAAATGGGCACATCATACTCAAGACAAACTCTTTGGTAGACAATGACATTATAAAAGCACTCTATAAAGCTTCAAAAGATGGCTGTAAAATTGATCTTCTTGTTCGTGGGATCTGTTGTTTAAAACCGGGGATCAAAGGTATTTCTGACAATATTACCGTCTCCTCCATCATTGGTAAATATTTGGAACACCCGCGTATCTATTTCTTTAAAAATGACAAAGTCAAGTGTTATATCTCTTCTGCGGATCTCATGCCCCGTAACCTTGTAAGACGTATAGAGCTCATGACACCAATACTTGAGAAGAACCTCACACAAAAAATAGAGCAAATACTTATGCTTCAACTCGCAGACAATCAGTTGAGATGGGAACTGCAGGAAGATGGCAATTACATTAAAGTGCCTCTGCTGGGCAAGTCTGTCAACAACCATAATATTTTGGAAGCGTATACAAACAGGATCCATGATAAAACAAAAAAAGAGACTCCGGATTATGTCAGTCGTCTTGCCAGTCGGATTTTGAAAGACAACTAAAATGTTATTCTACTGTAGGGTCGGTTTACCGACCAAAAGCTAATATGATGGTCGGTGAACCGACCCTACGTAATATTATTGATATTAAGGAGTGTAATATGTTATTGAAATTTAAAGAGTGGACACCGGAACTTAAAAAAAATGCCTGGATCGCTGAAGGTGCTTCAGTCATAGGGCGTGTAAAAATGGGGGAAGACTCTGCTGTGTGGTTTGGCTGTGTCGTACGCGGTGATGTACATTTCATTACCATTGGAGACAGAACAAACATCCAAGACCTCAGCATGATACACGTCACCCACCATAAAAAAGCCGATATGTCAGACGGCAACCCGACACACATCGGGTCTGACGTTACCAT
>JAGGRU010000101.1 GCA_021159425.1 Sulfurovum sp. | reverse complement strand
TCATCGTTAGAGAGTATACCTTTTTGGATCTGCGCCATAGCCGTTTCCATCACTTGCATATCTTTAACTCTGTCCGCTTGACTGTATCCGTACAAGCTCATAGAGAGAACTGACATTACCATCATACTTGTTACTATTTTTTTCATACTTATTCCTTTAAAATATTTTCTATTACAGTATATTTTATAACATATTTTATAAGATATACTAATTTTAATAAGCTAATCAAATACTTTTAATATATTGTGCAATTTTGTAACTTCCATCTTTCTCAACAATATTCATGAGACCTTTACTTTTTGTTTCCATATCTTCATCCAGCATTGCCAATACTTTATCTATCTCAATATCATCTTCTCTCATAAGCCATGCCAACTCTTTTTCAACCAAAAATTGTGCGTTATAGAACTGGTGGTCAGATGCTGCATAGGGGTAAGGTATGAAAAGTGAAGGCAAGGCAGTCGCAGAGAGTTCCCAAAGTGTGGAGGCTCCTGCTCTGGCTATAGCAAAATCCGCTTCATTCATATAGTCTGCCAATTTAGTAGTAAAGCCAAATACTTCAGCGTCTATACCAAGATCATGATATGATCTTTTTACCTCTTCAATGTTATTTACACCTGCCTGATGGATGATCTTAATACCTCTGTTTTTAAGTTCAGGAGCTATAGAGAGTGCCAATTCATTAATGGCCTTTGCTCCCTGTGAACCGCCAAGAAATATAATCGTTTTGACTTCCTGACGCACACGTGCATTTTCAAAAAATATCTCTTTGATCGGATATGCTTTAATAGGACTCTCTTCAAGATACGATGAAATAAATACTTTGGCATAAGGCTTCATAAGCTTATTGAGGGAACCCAAGGCAGCATTCTGTTCATGAATCACCAAAGGGATACCCATACTTTTAGCAGCAAATGCAGTAGCAGCAGAAGAGAAACCCCCTACAGAAAAAACCACTTTGGCATTGTGTTTCTTCAAAAGTTTACGTGCCTCAAGCATCGCCTGAAACATCATCCACAGTGATCTTAGTTTTCCTAAACCTTTTTGATTAACCACACCACGCGTCTCAAAAAAATATTTCTCTTTAAAGTCATCGTCATTTTCAAACCACTGTTTGTCCTGTCCTTTAGTTGAACCAATGTAAATAAGTTCTTCATCTTTGAGCTGCTCTTTTACCGCTTTGATGATCGCCAAGTGTCCACCTGTACCGCCACCTGTCATTACAATACTCATGTTATATATCCTTTATAAAATATTTCCCTGTACATCTCTGGGCACTTTTTTTGAAACCATTAAGATCATACCGATAGCTATACACGAAGCCAATATATGTGAACCGCCATAACTCAAAAATGGCACGGCAATACCTTTAATAGGTGTGATCCCTGAAATACCGTAAGCGTTAAGTATAAATGCAAAAGCGATCAAAAGTCCAACCCCTATAGAGAAAAGATAATACATTGGGTTTCTGACTTTAGATGCTATTTTAAAAATACGAAATATAATAAAAAGTATCGTCAATGTAACAAAAGCAAGACCTACAAACCCCAACTCTTCAGTAATACCTGCCAAAATAAAGTCTGTATGCACTTCACTTAAATACCCTAATTTAAATTGACCATTACCTAAACCTTGACCAAAAAAACCGCCATTATGAATGGCATTAAGTGAGTTGGAGATCTGATACGGTTCTTTGGCAGTCGTTGCTACACGAAGCGTTTCCAACTGTTCAAAAGGTAGAAGAGAGAGGATATCATTTTGTATGGTACTCCACCAACTTTTGATCCTTGCCATACGGTGTGGTGCAAAAAAGATAAGCGAAAGAATTGCCAGAAAAGCCCCTGACAATAGAGTAAAAAAGAATTTCATAGAAGAGCCAATGAACAAAAACAGCACTATCAGTGTTCCACCCAGTACCACTACCTGCCCCAAATCTTTTTGGAACACGGCAATGATCACAACAGCCAGGAAAAAAAGAATCAAATAAGGAGAAAACGCCCGTATCTCCTCAAAAAAACCCATTTTTCTTATATGCATGAATTTACGTGCAAAACTCCATGCTAAGAAAAATACAAAACCTACTTTAAAGAATTCTACAGGTGCAATGGACATCGGACCGATCTGGATCCATCTTTTTGCTCCACCCACTGCATTAACGAGAGAAGAAGGTAGGAATTGCATGACTATCATCAATAGAAAAAAGAGAATAAAAAGTGTTAACCCAACTATGGGAAACCACTTATCCGGATCCATTTTACTCAGTATTACCATTACTACGAAACCTATAAAGACAGCTGCACTCTGTCGTATAAAAAAGTGGAAATCTGCATAACCAAAATGAGAAACCGTATAAACAGAGAGAGAATAATCCATTAGCAGTGAGAGTGTTAAAAGTATCATAACGGCAGCTAAAAGTGGTTTATCGATCATCTTCTATTCTCTTTCTATAATATTAATTAGTATTTTATCAAATTTAATAGATAACTTTG
>JAGGRU010000361.1 GCA_021159425.1 Sulfurovum sp. | reverse complement strand
TCTCATCCGTAAGCATCCAGTAACTCGCACCGATCATTGCATAGAGCATCCATACAACTAGTGCATTAATGTGTACCATTCTTGCTACTGAAAAGTCCAAAATTTCAAATAGGAAACTTGGAGCCAGGAATTGGATCGCAGCTACTAGCCCTAAAAGAAGTTGTGCACCAAAGAGTATTATTGCTACTCTGAAATACATCATTCCCAGTTTTTGACCGTCATTGGTCAAATGATTTGTTTTAATACTAGCGAGCATGTGAACCTCCTGCTTTAAATGTATCAACAGTTTTCGAGAAGTTTCTAGGGAAACCGTTAGTGTCAATACTACTCATATGCTTAAGGAATGCTACCAAACCTTTTGCTTCATCTGCAGTGATTCCAAGATCTGGCATCATACGTGCATGTGTAGGATATTGTGATGGGTGCTGTAAAAACTCTGCCATCGCCTCTTCAACTGTTGTTTTTCCAGTCATACCCTGTAGTGGTCCACCATTTTGCCATGCCGGATCTAACCAAGATTTTGTAAGATCCGGTGCATAATATGCTCCATTCCCCAAAAGTGTGTGACAGTTCATACAGTTTTTTGATTGAGATGTAAGTTTTCCAAGGTGCAAAAGTGCTCTTGCTTCTTCTTCACTGTAGTCATCTCTACCAAAAAACTTCTGTTTCTCACCAATAACTGGCACCTCAGATCCTCTTTTTGTACTAAACTTGTAATCAATATGATAATTGATAACCGTTGGTCCAGGTACTCTTTTTGTTACCCCGTTTTTAAGGTCTGCATCTGTACCCATACTGATCTGTCCAAGTGTATCAAAACTAAGCCAGATAAGCAAAATTACTGCAAATCCAGTTACCCATGCCGCTGAACGACGCCAGAATGGAATACTAGTCCATACCGAAACATTTTTGTTAGCCATGTTTCCTCCTTTTTTGTTGGTAGAATATTTTACGTTCTACTTATGATTGTTTTTCTTGTATCACGTCGTCTTCTGGACCGTAACGCTCATCCGCTGCAGTTATCAAATAAAAATAAAGGTGAGGGATAAAGAGATACGCTACCATCGTGACCATCAATATTTTCATTGTAAAGTGGTTACTTTGGATCATAATGGCGAAATCATACAAGAAATAAGTTTGCAATGCCCAAAATAGATACCCGACAGGCATCCACTTTTTGGAAAAGTATCCCATTTTAGAAAGGGTGATGACTGCTGCATACCCTACTCCAAAAACAAGTACCAGTGATGACTCGATGAAGATAGGTAAGAATTGATCTAACGCGATCTCCGGTCGGAGTGCTAACGCTTCCATATATGTCTCCTATTGTGTATCTATTTACTGAAAGGCTTAAATGACCCTAGAGCATGAGAGTATTATGACACTTTCAAACTGAGAAGGGATTGACATATATCAAGAAAGTGGAAAATATTCATAAGAATTGCTAACTTAATTAAGTAATAATTATAGTGATGAAACAGAAGAAAAAGTTATATAGAGTGTGGTTTTTTATCTGTGACCAAAAACCACACTATTTTTATTTATATTATTTAACGATGCAACGAGCCGAAAAGAAAGGTCTTGTATAATTGGGAGAGACAAAATTATCTCCTTCAAGTCGCCACTCACGGGATTTTTTAACCATAACATAGGGAGCTACTTTTCGTACCATACGGCTTTCACATATAATTTCCAAATCTTTTTCAAAAGCGATCTTCACCTCTGTCATTCTGTTCATGGTCATATTAAAATGTAGCCCGATCATAATAGCGATCACCAATGACACCCACATAAGCCCTCTTTTCGCAGCTCCTTTTGACATAAACGGTCTGGTACCTACAAAGAGTGTAACAAGAAGGACAATGGCCCCAAGTATAAGATATCCACCCTCTAAATAGAAAAAATTCTTCATTGCTTTACAACCTAATATTTTAATTTGAATAATTCTAACACAGTTTCATAGTGTCTGTGTTGATATTCATCAAGCGATTTTTAGTAAAAAGTCTCTATACTTACCTAAAATTATTACAGGGCAACTTATGAACTCACTTAAAAAATATCTTCCTTTTGCACTGATATTAGCCTTTCTTGCAATAGCTATTTCAGCATTTATACAAAGTAAACCCAGTCACAAAAATGAACGCGTATATACGACAGTAAAAAAATACAGTCCTTACTATACAGACCGGCGTATTGGGGGTATACAGATCATGAGTAAAGAAGATCCTGAATTTAAAGAGAAACCTGACAATATGGTACTTTTTAAACGTCTTGATGAGCTTGAAAAAGCTTGGGCACAAAAACATCTTAAAGTTAAGAATAATATTCTCATTATCTTAGATAACAATGGTACACAGCAAGCGACACTTCCTCTGAAAACAGAAGAGGAAATAAACTTTACACATACTTATTACGGAATATAGATCATGAATCTTGATCTTATTTTGACGCTTGTTTTTTCTATTGTAATGCTGTTCTTTATGATCTTCCCCGCTATGAAGATCGTAGAGTGGGTTGA
>JAGGRU010000199.1 GCA_021159425.1 Sulfurovum sp. | reverse complement strand
TGTTGTTGGCAACGCTTGGAAATTGACCCTTTCACCGTTTAGTTTTTGACCCACCCCCGGGGTCTGCCAGTGTACCTCAAGAGACGTCTCTCTTGCCAGTTTCCTCTTCTAAACTTATGGTTGTAAACATCACTTACATCCTTCGCTGACAGTTCCTGATAAATATGTATCCTAAGGGACCTCCTTTTGCTTTCTCTGATATATAGTTGTTGTGTAATCATGCCTCTTTCCTTCTCTGGCTCATACGGTACGATGGGCCACTGGTGGTCAGGATGTGCGCTTTGTACGCCAGTCGATCCAACAACGCTGTGGTCAGCTTCTCATCACCCAACACCTGTACCCACTCTGAGAAGGCAAGGTTGGTGGTGACGATGGTCGACCTGCGCTCATGACGTTCCGAGAGCAGGTTGAATAACAGCTCCCCCCCAGCACGGTCGAACGGGACAAACCCAAACTCATCCACAATCAACAGCGCTGAGCGCTTGATGCGTTGATGAAGTCTTCCCAGTGTACGTGCATCACGTGCCTCGAGAAGATCCCGCACCAGATCAGCCGCTCGGGTGAATACAACCCGGTATCGCCTACGTGCCGCCTCCACCCCGAGGGCGATCGCCAAGTGTGTCTTCCCTGTACCGATCGGCCCGGCAATCACAACATTCTCTGCCGCCTCAATGTACGCACAGCTACTGAGCTCAATCACTCGCTGTTTGCTTACTCCGTTCATCGCCTCCCAGTCAATCTGGTCCAGTGTCTTGACATCAGGAAAGCGTGCTTCCCGCAACCTACGTGCCGCTGTCCGTTCCTGCCTTGAGCGTAACTCTTCATCCAGCAGTTCTCGCAGAAACTCCGCATACGACCACCCGCTCTCTCCCGCCTGACGGGCAAGGGGAACATAGCTCCTGCCAATCGCGGGAACCTTTAGCTGCTTAACCTGCTCCTTGATCACCGCATCAATTACCTGCGTATTCATCCTTCACCTCCCATGAGGAGAATGTCATAGTCAGCGGCACAACCAGCCTCGATGGGATACCCCTGTAACGCCATCGGCACTTGTACCTTGCGCTGGGTAGGTGCTTGGTGTAGCCGTGGTGCCAGGGCCAGTAGGTCCTGCCGTCCTGATGCGAGCGCCTGCTCGATCGCCTGCCCTACCGCTTCTTCACCATGTTCGAGCACAGCTGCCAGGATCTTGGCTAGTACCCGCGCCCCTTCCCTCTCACCGTGGGTGGTCGCTAACACCTTCCACAACTCCCCATATGGTTCGCCTAACTCCCCTAACAGCTCTGGTGCTACCTGCCGCACCGCCTGTGGCTTGTGAGCTAATTCCTGCAAGTAGTGGCGGTACTGCACCTGACGACTACCACGGCGCTGTTTGCTGACTGTCACCTCCTCGTTGTAACAGGTGATGCGGATGTCCTCTACTCCTACGTATGCCGTTGCCTCCAGCCTTGCCCAGTGCGACGGCACCGAATACTCTGCTCCATCGATCCGCACCAGCGCCTGCTTACTCACTTGAATCAGCTTCACCAACCGCGCAGCAAACGGCCGCTGTGGTAACGTACGCAGTTTCTCCGCTTCTTCGGCGAATCGGTCCACCACGCTCTTACCCGCACGATCCACTTTCCTCGCCCCGGCCTTCTCCACCGCGGCAACGAGGTCCTCAGCGATCTCGTGCAGTGTTTCTCCTCGCGGGATCGGGGTCAGGTGCGCTAGGCGAATCCCCTTGCCACGTGCCTCCACCCCTCCCTTGTCGTGACCCTCTCCCGGGCGGGCAAAGCACGGCTCGAACAAGTAGTGGCTGACCAACGCCTTGAACCTCTCCGTCAGCTCACGCCTCATCCCCACCCGCATCTTCACCGCCGCAGTGAGATTGTCATACACTACCCGTTTGGGTACTCCGCCGAAGTAGGTGAATGCCCGCACGTGCCCATCCAGAAACGCCAGTTGATCACAGTGGTCGTACAGCCACACAAAGTCACGCTTCGAGTACATCAGTCGCATGACAAACTTCCACACCTTGCGCAACACCCCGTCCTCTTCCACCGTGACTTGGAAGAAGTCCACCTGCGCTTCATCTCCACAGCGATGGATCAGAGGGATGTATACCTCTTTCTCTTTACGGTGTTTCTCGTGCAAGTACTCTCGCACGGTGGTGATTCCCACCTTGTACCCCTCCTCGATCAATTGTTGATGGAGTCGGGTGCCGGTGATCCGCTGCTTCGGGGTTGTGCGCCTACTCCATTCCTCCAGTAGTTCATCGATACGGGGAGCTACCTTCTCCAGAACAGGCCTTGCCCGTGCTCCCTGTTCATGGCGCACTGGCTCCGATACCTTAAGGTACTTACGTACCGTGTTCCGACTGATGCCCATCTCACGAGCCACCCGACGAATCGACTGGCCCTCCACTAACGCCTTGTACCTGACAACATGTACTTGCTCCATCCTTAACATCCTTCCTCCGGTAGCTTGGTCTTACCTCCAATCTACCGAGTTTGATGCCTCGGGTGGGTCAATTTCTAACCGTTGGATGGGTCAGTTTCCGACCGTTG
>JAGGRU010000139.1 GCA_021159425.1 Sulfurovum sp. | reverse complement strand
GTACGAGAAAGATAATACCGACGATCAAAGCCAAGGCAGAGGTGATCGCTACAAACTCAGCAACTTGAGTGGCACCACTATGCGTAGCCACGACAGCACCAACAGTACCTGCTGATATAAGTGCCGTTGCAGAGTCCGGTCCGATGACCATAGTTCGGGAAGTACCGAATATGGCATAAATAATGAGTGGAATGGGCACTGTATAGAGACCAACCAAAGGCGGCACTCCGGCGATACCGGAATATGCCATCGCTTCAGGCACCATGACCGCCCATACGGTCAGACCTGAAATAATATCGGCACGTAACCAGGAGAACTGATATTTCGGTAACCATTGCAAGATGGGGATATAGCGTATGATCCAATCTTGCCAGGAATTAGCTATAGGTGCAGGTCTGTTCATTTTTATCTTCCTTTTAGTAAGTCTGTGACTTTATCATAAAAAATTACTCTTGTCTATCCAAAAAACAAAATATATAGTTTGATTCTATTTTATAGAAAATAATGCATAATTTTGTTTTTTTGGATAGACAAGGGTTAATTATCGTGCTAAGATATGGGCAGAGGTAATAACATATGGGTAATAGTGCCCGAAGTTATATAAACATAATTATATAAAGGAGTCATTATGGCTAAAAAGAAAGACGAAAAGAAAAAAGCTAAAAAAGCTTTAGTAAAAGCAGCAGCGAAGAAAAAAGCTAACAAAAAAAAGGCAAAGAAGAAAGTTGCCAAAAAAGCAGCTAAGAAAAAAGCAGCTAAAAAGTCTTCAAAGAAAAAATCTAAAAAATAGCATCATGCTAGCCTAATCGGGATTAACTTCCTTGTCCTTCCCGATTAGATTTCTTCTACTTCCTATTATGGGCATCACCTGTTTTAATTATATTTCAAATCAAAATTCTTTGGAAACAGTAAAGACTGCACGCTCTTTACAGGTACGAGTGATGCAGCCTTCAGGTACACCATCCGTACCAATATAGCTAAGAGACAGACCAAAACCAGCCAGCTCTCCGGAAACACCCATGCTGTAATCAGTATAATCCCCACCATGTTCATAATCGCTTCGACCTGCCTGCAAACTGAGTTTAACCGGACCGAGTGGTACCATAACAGCAGTATCCCAATACCATGCGGTACCTGTACCAAAATAATCATCACTGTAATTAATACTTCCTCTAAGTGAGGCAACAGTAAAGTCATAGCCTAAATTGAGAGAAAATTCATTACTGTTATTGCTACTGAAATCGGTACCGGGGTACATAAATCGTAATGCTTTAGCAGTCAGTTCCAGACCACTGTCGGCAATATCACCTTTCCAGCCTACAAAGAGATCAAATTCCACATTTGCACCATCATAATTGACCGGTGCAGCAGGATCACTCTCAACATTGGAAGCCCACACACCGGCAAAGAAACCACTGCTGTGATCTACATCAAATCCTCCCTGGATAGCAGGATCACCATCAGTCTGTGTATATCCACGAAAAACATAGTCAGAGGTAAGAGCAATATTGCCGCTTAAAGACCACTCTGAGGCAGATTCTGCAGTTGAAAAAGCAGGAAAGCAGGCAAAGCAGGTGAGTAAAAGAAGTTTTTTCTTCATTCTCATCATCCTCTCTTCTGATATGATTATTGTCATTTTATTATCCTTGAAATATATACTGTAATTATAGTAGATTTTATATCTTTTAAACTGTTTTTTACATCACTTTGCTGCAAAAATAACTTAATATTTTATGCAAAACCTATCTATCCAAAAAACAAATATTATTAACGCAATTTGACACTGAAAAAAGCTCAACTTATACTCTAATTTGCTACAATACAAAAAATATAATATAAAGATCTTTTATGACTATTGAAGCGTTGGATGAAAGAGATAAAGCATCTATTTCTCTATGGAACTATCAAGAGGAACACTCTGGATTTAATTATGCTGTAAGAAAAGGCGGTTGGATAGACAGCTACTGTCATTCCGGAGACTCTCACTGTTTTGTGGCTAAAAATGAAGATGCGATCATCGGTCTTTTTTTCTTTATCACTTCAAGATCCAATGAGTTTCGCATACTGATCAATCCTGACTTTTTAAATAAAGGGTATGGGAAAGCACTGACAAAAAAAGCCCTTGAGATAGGGTTTAAACAACTGAAGCTAAAACAGATCTCCCTGATCGTAAGAAAAAATCATCTTATTGCCATATCACTCTATGAAAAAATGGGCTTTATGACCACAGGTGAAACTGTTGAGACCATAGAGGGTCAAGAGATGGAATTTTTGATCATGATAAAATACAACACGTTACAGCAAGGAAAATAGGCAGAATGGTACATAAAATAAAACAGATAAAAATAGGTCCTTTCATTACACAGGTAGTTGAGCACTATAGCGATTCACATGACCATCTTTACACATCCAGACGCACAAGAAAAGGCTTAAATAGACTACTGGTAGATAAAAAACATCATAGAATTAAGCATACCCTACGTGATCTCTCTTCACTCTTTAGCTATAAGCCAGAGCTTCTGACATGGTGGATAGGTGTTTTGTTTATCATAGGTTCT
>JAGGRU010000179.1 GCA_021159425.1 Sulfurovum sp. | reverse complement strand
CTGCTATATTACCAAGATGTAGAGCTTGTCCATCATGGGTAAACTGAATTTCAAAATCCATATTATTTACACCATCGGCAGAAGGATGTGTGCTTGACATATGAAAACGTCTTTTTGCCAAAACATGAAAAAGATCATTATTTGTTTCATGTCCCCCTTTGGGAATAAGTTTTCCTTCCTTTTCTATTAACCGTCCGCCACCTGCACCTGAAGAGATTTGTCCATTCCACCAAATGGTACCATCACTGTCTACTGCATAGACTCTTCCGTCACTTCCCGGTTCTCTTACAGAGACTACAAAAAAGTCTTTCCCTTTAAGGTCAACTATTTTTGGATTCTCCCAATTCGTATCAGTCATTTGAAATTTTGTTGTTGACAATGCCTTGATGTTCACTCTGTGCTTTCTGTATTCTGTTGCTTCTACTGCACTTGCCAAACAAAGTAAAACCAGTACGCCTAAAAGTATCTTTTTCATCTTTTTCCTTAAATTTTAATTTTATTCTGTCTACTTCCCGTGACACTGCAATCGACCATCTTCCCAACCAGTTTTATAACTCTCACTGTTATTAAAGAGATTATGGTCTTTAGTGTAGTCACCATCTGATGTTCTGCAGCCGTCTCGTACACCATGCTTAAAACTTGCATCTCTGTCAGAACCAAAGTTAATTCCATTATAAATGTAGGCATTACCACCTGATAGAGGGGGAAGAGCTGAAGATGTACAGGCAGAGAGTAAAAATCCTGCAGCTATAGCTGTGCTTGTGATGAGTGTTTTTGTGTATCGCATTATTATTATCCTTTTATCTATCTTTAAATTATATCTAATATCCTTCTTTCAAAACTAAAATCAGTATAGTTTTCAAAGAAAATTATTTTATTGCGAGACCCTTTAATATTTAGAGGAAGAAAAGTTTCTCTTCCCCCTTTTTTAAACAAATTATACCGATCACAAATGCAATTAAATGTTATCTGTTCTCACAGTCATAAGGCAGTGTTTTGACAAGCGAAGCATAACGACCCTCTGTCGTTCGCACACTTATACACTGTCCACTCTGATTGTGTTTCCAATAGGTATATGAGCTACTGTCTGATTTTTCTGTTTTAACCCAGACAAATCCACGTTCTTGAAGTACATTTTCTCCACTGCTGCCTCTGGCACCTACAAGATCCTGCACATTCGGTGTGACAGCTGTATTACCCGATGGAGGAGTCGCTCCTCCATCGGTACAGCCGATCAAGCTAACAAGTGCAAGACCCATCACAGGTATGAGTATTTTTTTTCTCATGCTGATCCTTCTTATTAAGTGTTTCTACCCATCTTCTGACGGATAAACCCACCCACAGCACCACCTACGGCACCTGCTATTGCAGCACTCACATAGCCCATTGCCATATTCATACCAAGTAAACCTGCAAGGAAAACACCCAAAGGTGTAAACACTGCTCCGATGATCGCATATTTTACCATTAAATTATTCATTATTTTATTCATTAGTCTATTCCTATTTCGAGTGTGTAAGATGTGTTTGTGCCTCTTCTAGCTTCGTTACGCATGAGAAATACCTGTATAGTATAGGTACCGCTTTCAGGCAGTACCCCTCTATACTTTCCTCCCTCACTTGATCCACCAAACATTGCACCGTCACCTGCACCTTTACCTGGTTCAAAGATGTTCATAAATGCTTTTTTCGACCTTAAAGATACATGCATAGACTGTCCTGCTTTCGCACCCAGTTTATAATAAACTGTGTCATAGCCTTTGACATGTCCTTTGACCGTAGTTCCATTTGTGCCTTTGTCAAAATGTACCTGGTGTGTTGTCACTTTATCTTTTGCCAATGCAGGGATCGAAAGTAACGCTAGTCCCAGAGCTGCTGCAAATATTTTTGTTTTCATTGTTTTTCCTTTTTTAGTTAGAATTTTTTAGTCATTTTCAGAGAAAGAAAATCTTTTCTTATCTACTAGTGCTACATTGACGTTTACCATGTTCCCAGCCATATCTATAGTCGCTATCATTGCTAAATCTGTTATAATTCCGATCCCATTGTCCTCTGGCAGAATTACAACCAGCTCTTACACCATCACGGTAACTGTAGTTTCTGTTCTCTCCATAATCCTCTCCATGATGATAATAATTATCTTGACTTGAACCATCAGTATTTGATGCAACAATTGCAACAGCAGCTACTCCAGCACCTGCCAATGCAAGATTTTCCTGATCTTGAGTACAGCCTGTAAATGTTAAAGCAGTTGCGATTGAAGCAGCTAGCAGAAGGTTTTTCATTGTTATTTTCATCTTTTTTTCCTTTTTATATAAAATGTAACAAATTATATCTCTGAAATGTCTGCAAAATGCGACATTTTAAGAAAAAGTAATGATATTGTATGATTTAAAGTATTTTACTATTTATTACTTTTGTATACGAGTCTGTAACCCAGCGCATAACTATTTTCTATAAGTGCTGTGCCAGAGCCAGTTTCAAGCATGATTTTCCTGTTTAGCCGAGAGACAAGTTTTGTTAGTTTCTTGTCATGAGACTCATCTGGTATCTCATCATGCCATA
>JAGGRU010000005.1 GCA_021159425.1 Sulfurovum sp. | reverse complement strand
CCACGGCTCTTTTGATAACTGCCGACTTAAGATTATCGACCATAATTTTTCTAGTACCCCGTCCCATAAGTTTTGACTAAATATTTGGCAATTTATCTTTCTGAATTACGCCTTGCATTGAACCAGTTAATGTGATAATACTTACCTTGACAGCCTATTGTATTTGCGGATTCAATCAACATTCAAATAAATAGTAGGTTCAATATAGAGCGAAAAGGTGAATTATGGATTGCCAAGGCATGGTGTTTTCGTCATCACACTCCCGTAAGCGAATTGAAAAGGCTTTGCAGATATTGCCGGAATTAGTGTTAAAGAAATTGTTATTTTTCTCTCTGTATTTATTGGGTGCAAAAGTAAGTGCAATTTCATCACTTGTGGGAATTCCTGAAGAATCTGGGAAAACAGTCATCAAGAGGATTTTAAAAGGTGGGCTACCTGCTTTAGGTGACCGCAGACAGTCAGTTAATGCATATAAACACCAATTACCGCATCCTGTGATTCAGAGTCAGCAAGTGTCTGTGATTACAGAAGGTGATAGCTGCCTGATTACTTTTTTTAATTCTGAACAGCAAATAAAAATTCTACAAAAACACAAGGCGCATCTAAGGTCAGTCATATTAACCTTATTGCAAGCAGGCTTAATATCAGCCCAAATGGCATCAAACGCATTGGGGGTCACAGCAGCTCATTGCCTTGATCTTTCAGAGAAATTGTTAAACGAAGACATAGCGGAAGTGCTTTTGGATAAGCGCAAGGGGCAAACAAGCGATTTGCTTGTTGATCCTCAGGTGAAGGCTGAACTGGTTCAACAATTTGCCGCTCGATCAATAGCAGGATGTTCTGTTTCGGGCAAAGCTCTTGCGAAAGCAGTAAACGGCAATCTGAAAACTGCAATTTCCGATCGTGCTGTACGATGGCATATGAAAAAACTCGGCCTAATGGAAATAAAAAAGAGTCTGCCCAAATTGGTTAAAGCTTTAAAAAAAACTTCTAACCATACTTGACAATGTTGGAGTAAAGACATTACCCTCTATGCCAATCCAAGCTGACATACATACTCTCACTATTATGCGTCGCAAGGCCGCTGCAGCTTTGGCCACGCACGGGGTGACTCTTTGTGCGGCGGCAACATTTGTGGGATGCAGCATTTCCACTGTCAGTCGGAGTATTAAGCGCATAAATGAAGTCGGAAATGTTGCTGATTATGAACGTTCGGGACGTCCAGTTCTTTATTCAGAGGAATTACGATTGGAGTTGATAGGTTTTTACTGCCAAACCCAACCATTACCAAATTCTGGGCGATGGACAATAAGGTGGGCAGCAACTCATTTAGAACAACATCCTGAAATAATCAATGCCACGCCGAGCAAGTCAACCATCCAACGAATCTTGAATGAAAACAATCTCAAGCCGCATCAATCCCGCTACTTTCTCCATATTACTGATCCGGATTTCTTTCCCAAAATGAACCACCTGATAGATTTGTACTTAAATCCTCCACAAAATCTTTTCTTTTTCGACGAATGCCCGGGGATACAAATACTCAAGCGACTGATTCCTGATATTCGGACTGATGGGACTGCAAAAACATTGGAAGAGTTTGAATATATCAGGAATGGCACGATGAACGTCCTTGCCTTTTTCAATTATGCCGATGGAAAGGTGTATGCGGACTGTAAGGCCGACCACAAAACTAACACCTTTCTTGAGATGTTTAAGAAGCATGTTTCACACAACCTGTCCGGTAACAGCAAAACAAATAACGAGAAACTTCATTATGTTATGGATAATTTATCCACCCATCGAGGATATCCGTTTTGCGAGGTAGTGGCAGAGCTTAGCGATATCACCTGCCCTCCCCAAACAGAGCTTAATAGTTTGGAAAAACGGGTTAAATGGTTGAGTTCGCCTGATAAGAAAATTGTCATCCACTTTACTCCGTATCACGGTTCTTGGCTGAACCTTGTTGAGTTTTGGTTTGGTATCATGAATAAAAAGGTGCTAAATGGGTCGTATGGATCTGCGGAAGAATTGAAAGAAGGATTTGATGCTTTCCTTGAGGAATGGAACGTTTTATTGGCGCATCCTTTCAGGTGGTCGTACGACGGCAAAGGGCTCCAGCAAAAAGCAGTTAAACGTTTTACTGTTATGTTGAATCAGGCCGCTCATAAACTTGAGTTGACATCTCTTATCAAGCAATTACGACTCATGACCAATTTGCTTAGTCATTATTTCAACGAAGTATCTGAGGAAAACTGGAGAAATTTATTTAGCACACTCCAGCATTCAAAAGAAATACTTGAAAGCAACATTGAGAACGAAGAAGGGCCAAAGAAAAAGAAAAATGCACAAATAGCACTAAATGATTTACTCTTTGGTTTGAAGGCACGAATTTCTCAGGATGTGGCTGAGGCCGCATAGAAAATTAAATTGCCAGAAAACATGTCAAAACTTATGGGACGGGGTACTAGAATACATCAACACCCGGTCAAATGAACCATGTGCTTATACTTATTTTGTCTCAATTGTTTTGTACAGATCGCCCATTAATCTCACTAAAACAAACAA
>JAGGRU010000167.1 GCA_021159425.1 Sulfurovum sp. | reverse complement strand
GGTGTCAGATTCATAGGTGTTGAATCTTCTGTCAAACCTTTTTTCTCCAATGCTTCTGTAATACCACGTCTTAAGATGGTATATCCCGGTAAAGTTACAGGTAAGATGATGTCATGCAAATCACCTGAGTGAATACATTCAAAAACCTTGCCATCTGTTGAGACAAGTTTTTTAAATGTCAAGAAGTAACGTCCTGCTATTTCATCTATTTTTCCAAACTCATTCTCTGTTTCTTCCACAAATGCACCCACAGGTAAGACGATCTCTACCGAATCACCCACACAGGTTTTGTCTTTACATTTCCATGTCTTCCCGTCTTCACCGACCAGACCGGCAACCTGATGGGTACCGTTTTGAATGGTGAAATTATGCGACTCTGTATCATTTCTGTCAAAAGGACGAGAGAGAAGATACGCATCTGTAAATCCACGGTTCTGTGTCGTATTTAACTCTGCCTGGTAGCGTTTTGCATCAAAGTCATTGGCATAATAATCATCTATGGCGTGACGATACGCTTTGGTCACCACACCGGCATAATACGGAGACTTTGTACGACCCTCGATCTTAAGAGAATCTATTACACCTGATTTCAATATCTCATCTACATGTGAAGCCATATTCATATCTTTGGCATTCATAATGTAGGTACCGATCCCTTCTTCTTCATCAAGTCTAAACGTTGTCCCGCTCTCCGGGTTATGTGCATAAATTTCATACGGAAAACGGCAGTCGTTAGCACAAGAACCACGGTTTGGCACACGTCCTGTCTGAAGTGTAGAGATCAGACAACGTCCGGAGTAGGCAAAACACATAGAACCATGTACAAAGATCTCCAACTCAAGATCAGGCAAATGATTTTTGATCGCTTCACAGTCTTTCAGGCTGATCTCACGTGCCACAATAATACGTTCCACACCAAGGTCATAATAGACTTCAGCATCCATAGCATTCATAACGTTTGCCTGTGTTGAAAGGTGAATAGGAATATTGGGAGCGATCTTACGTGCGATCTTCACAACTCCGGGAGAAGAGACAATGAGTGCATCCGGTTTGAGTTCTGAAATCTTTGCAATATGATTTTCATAGAGTTTTATCTGAGAATTAAAAGGAAATGAATTGACAGTAGAATAGACTTTTTTACCACGTGCATGGGCATATTCGATCCCCTCAGCATAAGAGTCCATATCGAACTCTTTACCTGAACGGATACGCAGTGAAAAAGTACTTGTTCCACCATATACTGCATCCGCACCATAATTTAAAGCGATCTTCATCTTCTCTAAATTACCTGCAGGTGCTAAAAGCTCTACTTTATTTTTATCTGTCATCTGTTTCCTGAATCATAATATTTTTTCATCTGTAGGGTCGGTTTACCGACCAAAATAAAATATACATCTATTGGTGGTCGATAAATAGACCCTACATTTAATACCTTAAAAATAACTCTTATTCTATCCTATTAGTAGTAAAAAACAGTTTTTATGTTAAAATCTACTCATGAAACAAACAACAAGAATAGACATACACAACCACACAACACGGTGTAACCACGCAGAAGGCACCATAGATGAATACATTCAACGTGCCATAGAACTTGGCATTGATATTTACGGCTTTTCTGAACATGCTCCTATGGACTTTGATGAAAAGTACCGCTTGCCATTTTGTGACATGGATGCTTATGCAAATGACATACTCACTGCAAAAGAACATTATAAAGATAATATAGAGATCCTTCTCGGATATGAAGTCGATTATCTTCCGGGACATATGGATGAGAGAGTATTGAATGCTGATGTGGATTACCTCATAGGTTCTGTACACTTCATAGACAAATGGAGTTTTGACAATCCGGAATTCATAGGCGGATGGAAAAATAAAGATATAGATGAGATATGGAAAGCTTATTTTGAAGCCACAGAAGCCATGGTAAAGATGGGGAAATTTGACATCGTAGGACATTTGGATCTGATCAAAGTATTTAAATATATGCCAAAACAGGATGTGAGGATCTTGGCAAAAGATGTGCTAAAAGCCATTAAAAATTCCAATATGGTACTTGAACTGAACGCTGCGGGACTTAGAAAACCCATTGGCGAAATATATCCTTCACCCCAGCTTCTTGAAGAGGCTTATGCTTTAGGAATTCCCATTACTTTCTCTTCCGATGCACATGCAGTGGATCAGATTGGATTTGGCTATGATGAAACAACATCTCTTGCAAAAGAGATCGGATACACGAAAGCTGTTACTTTTCAAGGAAGAGATAAGAAATTGCTTACTTTTTAGGCACAAACTCTGATGCAACTAATTCTTTAATGGCTATAATATAGGGATAAAAATTTAATTTAGGAGCGTTACACATGGGTAAATTCGTAAATAACACAGATGAGTTTTATAAATATTGTGAAGAGAATGAGGTTGAGTTTGTAGATTTTAGATTTACAGATATTAAAGGGACATGGCACCATATTTCTTACCGTATGTCTGCAGTTGAAGCATCTATGATCGATGATGGTGTTCCGTTTGATGGTTCTTCAATCGAAAACTGGCAGCCGATTGAAAAATC
>JAGGRU010000305.1 GCA_021159425.1 Sulfurovum sp. | reverse complement strand
AGAGTTGACCATCTAAACCATCTTTTGCCCACTCCATATCCATTGGTTTCTCATATCCCGCCTGTTTGGAATAATGTTCTTCTATCTTAATGGCATACCCTGCCAAAAGCAGAACATCTTCATCAGAAATACAATATTTTCTTCGAATATCTTTAGGTGTAGATATGTTTTTAGTATATTCAACAGCACTATTCTCTTCATTGATCTCATCAGCAAAGACCATGGTAAGTGCTTTGTCTCCAACTCTTCGTTTAAGCACAGTTCGGTAACCTTTTTTGAAAGTAGGTTTATGCACATAGAAACTGTCCGGTGCTATTGTACCTTGAACGATATTCTCACCCAAACCATATGCTGCGTTGATGAAGACTATATCTTTAAATCCTGTCTCCGGATCTATGGAGAACATCACCCCACTCTCACCAATGTCAGACCTTACCATCTTCATCACCACTACAGAGAGATGCACTTTCAGGTAGTCAAAATCATGGTCAAACTTGTAATGTATGGAACGGTCAGTGAAGTTTGAAGCTAAACAGCGTTTATAGGCATCTAGAAGTGCATCTAAACCATGTATGTTCAGATAACTGTCATTCTGCCCTGCAAAAGAGGCTTCTGGAGAGTCTTCAGCAGTAGCTGAACTTCTGACAGCAAGGGTCACATCCTTACCATACTCTGCTTTTAATGCTTCATAAGCACTTTGTATTTGTACTATGAGATCATCAGGCAGTATACAGTTATGAATGATCTCTCTACAGACTTTTCCTCTCTCCTGTAACTGAGCTACATCATCAGGGTTAAAAACATCAAGCTGTTCATGTAGCTTTTCCCAGCTGTCATTATCATCTAAAATATGCCGATAAGCATCTGCTGTAATAGCAAAACCATTGGGTATGCGTATTCCCTCCTGGGTGAGATTTTGGTACATTTCACCTAAAGAGGCATTTTTGCCACCTACCAGATCAACATCTTCAATTCCAAGTTCATTGAACCATTTTATATAGTCAGACATGAAGTATCCTTTCATATATTTTACCCTAAAAATAAATAGTATCAATATAATAAAAAATTAAGATATGATGTTATATGAAAAAAACCGTATTTATTCTCATCCAAACATTACTATTTGCAGCAGTCCCTGATCAAGGCTTGAAAAACTATCAGGAAAAATACAGTGTATGCAAGGGTAAAACAAATTATCAAATCTCCCAATGCGTATTAAACGGTGACCTGAACTACTCCGGATTCAGAGGAGACAGATCTTCCTATAAAAGGATCTCCAAGAATAAGATAAAAAAAGCCACACGTAACGGCAATAGTTATGATTACACCATGAAACATATTCCTCAAACAAAAAGATATACCGGCTTAAAAGAGTATATAAATCACCTTTATTCTATAAAAAAAGAGTATACGCCACCACAATTCAAAGGGGATGAGGCAGAAGATATTATAAGGATCAAAAAAGTATTTAACCTGCTGCAGTCTGCGGGCTTGGATGAAGATCCTGAACGTACGCCTGAATTTGAAGAAGCATTGCTGGAATACCAAAGAAGACACGGTTTGACTGTAGATGGAGATATTGGACGCAGAACACAAGAAGCATTAAAACAGTCTATCTACAGCATTATCACAAAAGTAAAAAAGAATTTAACCTTGGAGAGGATTTCAAGCAAAAAAGGTTCTAATTATGTTTTAGTGAATATCCCTGAATTTAAAATGCATTATTATGACAATCATGCACCTGTTTTAAATATGAAGATCGTTGTGGGTAAAACCAAAATGAGAACCCCTGTATTTAACAGAAAAATGCACTATATTGTGAAAAACCCAAGATGGAATGTCCCACCGGCTCTCTATGCAAAAGAGTACGCTCACAAATCAAAAAGTCAGTTGAAAAAACTGGGACTTCGATACAACAGTGAAGGTAAGCTCTATCAACCAGCAGGACCAAGAAATGCATTAGGGGTTGTAAAATTTCTTTTTCCCAATAAATTTTCTGTCTATATGCATGATACTCCGGCAAAATCTCTCTTCAATAGAAATGTAAGAGCATTTTCACATGGCTGCATAAGGCTGGAAAAACCCTTAGCACTGCTAAATGAGTTAGGATACAGTTACACTGGTAAAAAAAATACCTGGATCACCCTAAAAAAGAAAATACCCGTCTTTGTTGAATACCATACAGTTTGGGTAGATGATGACGGCATAGTCCAGTTTAGAAATGATATCTATGGTTATGAAAAGAAACTGTTCAGTAAAGCTGCATACCGCCCTGCTTCTGCCAGGGTTTCAAAGAAGAAGGCTGTCAAAAAGCAGGAAGCAGTTGAACTTTTTTAAATACATCTGAATCTATACGTCACTTTTTTAGCTTATACTTTGTATCATATAGAACTACAATTATAAAGAGTTCATATTGAGTATAGCATTTGAAATGTCACATTTTACAACAAATATTCTAAAGTTTTATTTTTTTCTGCGAGGTTTTCTTAGTAATTTTTTTATTCGATTTTCTATACCTAATTGTTCTAACCATAAGTTTTTTTCAAGTGTA
This sequence comes from Sulfurovum sp., assembly GCA_021159425.1. Classification (GTDB taxonomy): domain Bacteria; phylum Campylobacterota; class Campylobacteria; order Campylobacterales; family Sulfurovaceae; genus Sulfurovum. The sequence continues at coordinate 21 of JAGGRU010000305.1, read as the reverse complement.
TCAACTCTATTATTATAAGCA
>JAGGRU010000301.1 GCA_021159425.1 Sulfurovum sp. | reverse complement strand
GTACCAATAATACGCAGCATAATGATCATAAAAATAAATAAAAGTGGAATATGTTCTTTATTATTGATTAAATGTATGACCATCTCTTTTCCTGAAAAAGCAGCATGAGGTTCGATAACTAAAATAGTTCCAATAACACTACCCCCGATCAATGAAAAAATGAAGTTTCTATAAGTATGGAAGTTCTTAAAAATCTCAAGATCTATCAAGTGCAAAAGCCTTTTTTTCATGAACAGATATAAATAGATAAATGCCGTAATAAAAGGAATAAACAGTAAAATAGGCACAACATAATGATAATCTATGGCTTTCCCCAATGAACTATGAAAAGAGATCGAATCTAAGAATTTAGCAGCGATAGAAAAAGAGATAACAGAACCTAAAATGAGATAGCCAATATATTGTTTTATAAACTGATACGCAATATTTTCAATAGCAAAAGCTATTCCTGTAATAGGAGAAACGAAAATAGCAGCAACGCCGCTGCTGGCCCCCACAGAGATCATCATTTTAATAAGCATCGTAGGTAACTTAAAAAGTTTATGTATTTGATATGCCACCATAGCTCCTATTCCAGCTGACGGCCCCTCTGTCCCCACAGAAAAACCACTTGAAATGGAAAGAGCTGAAGTGATGATCTTCAAAAAAAGTGTTTTAACGGTTAAGATCATTCTATTTTCACTAATAGATTCAGCGATCTCATTGACCCCGTACTCTCGAATATACTTATCTTTAGAGATGAAATAATTGACGATAAATATAGCTACAGTCGGTGCAAGATAGAGATACCAGGCAGGTAATGTCGGAATTGTTTTAAATGGGTCACCCATAAAAATAATATGGGTCAGTAATTCAATAAGTAATTCATAGAAAGTGATAAAAAAACCACTGATGATACCTGTTAACAATGATGCAATGATGAGTTTACCAAGCATACTTTATCTCCTCGTTTAAATATTATAACAAATTTTTCTATTAAGTCTGATATTTTTATAATTTACTATATTATCTATTCTTCCAATACTCATGTATTAACTTTATAAGAGTAAAATAAAGTGATCTAAAAGTTTATATATGACAATAATCAAAAATATTGTCACAAGGAGAACATATGGCAACAGTAACTTCCTATGGAGCGGCAAAAGTAGTGACAGGTTCCTGTCATTTGCTTGCGATCGAAGGTGGTCCGACTCTTCTCATTGATTGTGGGATGTTTCAGGGGCAAGAAGAAGATCGTAACTATAAACCATTCGATTTTGATCCCTCAGAAGTAGATTATTTGTTAGTAACGCATGCTCATCTTGACCATGTCGGACGTATCCCGAAACTGGTCAAAGAGGGATTTACCGGTGTTATCTATGCTACAGAAGCAACACAGGATCTTGCAGAGATCATCTTGCTTGACAGCGCCAAGATCATGAAAGAGGATTACAATACCCATTATAAAAAAGCACAACGCAGGGGTAAAGAAGATGATGTTATGGAACCTCTTTATGAAGAAACTGATGTTGAAGCAGCTTTTGATCTGACATGGCATCATCCTGAGTATGATCAACCTTTGACACTACAGGAAGGCATTAGCGTAACTTTCCGTAATGCAGGACATATTTTAGGGTCTGCTTTTATTGAAATTGCTTATCAGGAACGTGGTGTAGAACAAACTATCGTCTTTTCCGGTGATATTGGCAATAACAATGATATGGTTCTGCCTGATCTCGAAAAATGTCCACATGCCAACACTCTTTATGTCGAATCAACCTATGGTGATCGTGATCATCAGAGTGCAGATGCGAGTATTACAGAATTTAAACGTATTATTATTGATACTATGCACAATTGGGGTAATGTATTGATCCCTTCTTTTGCTGTTGAAAGGACGCAGGAACTTTTGTGCATCCTTAAAGAGATGTACGATAGAAAAGAGTTGCCGGAATGCAAGATCTTTCTTGACAGCCCAATGGCAACACGTGCAACTGCAGTTTACAGAAATCATGCCGATCTGCTGAGTCAGGAATGCCAGGATATTAAGGAACGGGATGGTACGGTCTTTGATTTTGAAGATCTTGTCTATACGCTGGATGTAGAAGCATCCAAAGCCATCAATGATGTTGACAGTCGTGCCATCATCATCGCCGGAAGCGGGATGTGTAATGGAGGGAGGATATTACATCACTTCAAAAATCGTCTCTGGAATCGTAAAAATGCCGTGATCTTTGTGGGTTATCAGGCAGTCGGTACTTTGGGACGGCACATTGTTGACGGAGCACGCTGGGTAAAGATCTATCATGAAGATATCCTTATTAAAGCAAGTGTCCATACGATCAATGGCTTTTCTGCCCATGCAGATCAGAAAGCCATAGTGAAATGGATATCACAGATAGAAGATCTCAATCGTATTTTTCTTATTCATGGAGAAGAGGACAAACAAGTGATCTTACGCAGTGTCCTGGAAAATGCGTTACATCAGAATGTGCATATTGTAGAGCCTGGAGAAGTAATATATCTTTAGAGAAGTCCTAAATCAGCTAAAACAGTTTTTACTTTTGGTGAAATTTCACTAAGTTCAACCATAAGTGC
>JAGGRU010000054.1 GCA_021159425.1 Sulfurovum sp. | reverse complement strand
ATATTGTTCTGATAAGCAAAAGAGCGAAAATGTTGTAGCAGTGTTGGACGTTTTGACATAGGTTAGCCTTATTTTTTATAGGTGTATTATAGCTTATATTTATGATTATACTTCATCACCTATCATCCAAACCCCTTTTTCCATAAAGGCAGGTATTGTATGCCTTTTGGCTTTGTTTATGAGGTTTGAGTGTGTGAGTTTATGGGTTTTTGCGTAGGCATTGAGAGTTACTATCTTCAACCCTTTTAAATACGCCAATCGCTTGTGGTAACTGTTCACCAAAGCCCCATAAATTATCTGTTCCATTATCTCTGTTTTTCCCAACATATTGAACTCCTGAAACGCTTTATAGTACTCTTGTCTATCCAAAAACCTAATGTTTATGGGAACATACTCTTCTCGTATGAGTAGATAGTTATTGAGACTTCGCCCTATGCGTCCGTTACCATCTATGAAAGGGTGAAGCGTCTCAAAATCCAGATGAAATCGTGCTATTCTTTCCACAATATTTTTAGAGACATCAGACTTATATGTCACAAATGTTTGTTCCAATCCATCAGCTATCTGCGATGGCGCAGGAGCAATGTGATTACCCACCCTGACATACTCATCACCCATCCTAAATCTACCTGCAATATCATTGTCAATGTTTGAGATGAGGATTTTATGTAAGAATAGCATCATGTCTGAGCTTAGTTCTTTGTCTTTGGCATTGTTGTCTATGTACTCGGTCACACGGGCTAGATTTTTAGCTTCGTATATCTCTCGTTCCGACACATACCTGTCCAAGTCTATCTGCAAAAGAATTTTTTCTGTCTCTTCTATGCTAAGGGTTGAGTTCTCAATGGCATTTGAGTTATACACCTGTTCAAAGACTTCCGTTTCCGATAGTAGTTTAAGTAGTTGTTCCTTGGCTATGGCTGCGTGGAAATATTCTTTTCGTAAAGTGTCTATCTTTGTTGTTTGTTTTTTCGTTAACATAGTAGTATTTTAACATATTTTAACGATAAATATCATAAAATCGTTAAAATAATTTGTTTTATTCTAATTTTAACGGTTTAGCATCAGACTCCTAAGTTTAAAGTAGCAGTCCTCTTTTTTTCTTTATTATAAAAATAAATAATAATAATTTATACTATTTAATTAAGCTGATATACTATTTAATTAAGCTGATATACGTATAATATATTTATATCAAAAGGAGTAATACAGTGTTAAAAAAAATGATCTTAGTTACAACAGTAACAATTGCTTTGACAAGTTCTGTCATGGCAACAGAATTTATGGATAAAACTTGGGCAAAAAAGACGTGTGATGCTTGGAATAAGAATTCTACGCTCACAAAAGGTCTTGCAGAGTGGTCTACAAATAATAAAGACCGAGGATATAAACTTATCCAAATATATCGAACACAATGTAACACTAAAAGTAAAATACAACTTAATATTGTCAATAAAGGTGGTAAAGCAATTTGTACTTATGGTGGAAAACCTGACGGTAAGAAAGTAGACTATGATGTTGATTATCTTATGCATGCCAGCGATGAAGACTGGACATGTATGGGCAAAGCATCTTTTGGATGTGGAGCTATGGGTGCAATGATGTCAGGAAAATTACAATTCACAGGTCCAAAAGTAGAAGCTATGTCAGTAATGGGTCCCTTTGGATCATTCCTTGAACTTACTGGCGCTGTAAAAGGTGTTAAGAGTCAAACTTGTCCTAAATAAAAGACTCAAAATGCTCTTCTCGTTACGACGGTTTACGATTACGTTCACCTGGCACCTATTCTTCTGTCATCCCTCTAACCAATGACCAAGTAACACATTAACCACAGTTTCTGTTCGTAGGATCCTTTCTCCTAAACTAACGGATGTGCAACCGTGTTTGCAGAGTAAGTCAACTTCATAGTCTATCCATCCACCTTCTGCTCCAATACATAGTATCTTTGGCATGCTGTTTTTATGGCTGCTCTTACACTTTAGATCATCAAGATATGATTTCCAAGTCTGTGTTGCATAAGGATGAGCAATCACTGCATTACCTTGTTCTTTAACCCCCTTTTTATCTACCAATAAAGCAGGAAATTCATCTTCAACAAATGGCTTAAAACGTTTTTGAAACTCAATCACTGGCGGCACTGTATCTATTGCTTGTTGTAACCCTTCAAAAACAAACTCATCTATACGGTTTAGTAATGGGCTTTGCCAGTAACTTTTTTGAGTACGGTAACTATTTACAATAATAAGTTTATTCACACCAAGAGATGTCATATCCATAATCAATCTACGTAGAACTTTTGGACGTGGCAAAGCAAGAATAACCGTTAAATCAAGTTTAGCTGGTGGTTTTTTATCCAGTGTAACATCAGTAAGAAGTACTTCATTGTTATTGATTTGAGCAATAGTAGCCTTGCCTATGTTACCACCAATCTCAGCAATGGTTAAACTATCCCCTACCCTAGATTTTAGTATCTCTTTAATATGAGTCACTTGCTTTGGGTCACTAATGCTTTTGGTATTTTGGGGTAATAAAATACAGTTCATATTATGAAAATAAGTGTCGGGTAATAATGATAACTCATTTCCTATTTCTCCTAATC
>JAGGRU010000150.1 GCA_021159425.1 Sulfurovum sp. | reverse complement strand
GGGTATAGAAAACTGGGATTATTTTTTATCTTTAGATGAATACGACCGTTCCAAACTGGATCACACTAAAGTCAAAGAAAGTCAATTTTTGCAGCCTCTTTTTGAGTTTTCCGGTGCCTGCCCGGGATGTGGTGAAACACCGTATATTAAACTGGCAACCCAACTTTTTGGTGATCGTATGATCGTTGCCAATGCAACAGGATGTTCCTCTATCTACGGTGGAAACCTGCCAACAACTCCCTGGGCAAAAAACCATGAAGGACGCGGGCCGGCATGGTCAAATTCACTCTTTGAGGACAATGCTGAATTTGGTCTTGGTTTCAGACTAACCATAGATAAACATGAAGTGCAGGCAAAAGAGTTGTTAGAAAAACTTAATGATCAGATAGATACTAAACTCTCAGAAGCTATTTTGAATGCTGACCAGCATGATGAAGCTGATATTTTTGAACAACGTGAACGTGTGGCAGAGTTGAAAGATCAACTCAATATGATTCAAAGTGATGATGCCAAACATCTTTTAACACTGGCAGATTATCTGGTGAAAAAATCGGTTTGGATCATCGGTGGGGATGGTTGGGCTTATGACATCGGTTATGGTGGGCTTGATCATGTGCTTGCCTCCGGTAAAAATGTCAATATTCTGGTACTCGATACCCAGGTCTACTCTAATACAGGTGGTCAACAATCCAAGGCTACACCTACTGGAGCTGTTGCTAAATTTGCATCAGGCGGAAAAGCACAATTGCCGAAAGATCTTGCCTTGATGGCCATCCCTTACGGCAATGTCTATGTTGCACGTGTGGCTATGGGTGCAAGTGATACACAAACAGTCAAAGCATTTATAGAAGCAGAACGTTATGACGGACCATCATTGATCATTGCGTATTCGCATTGTATTGCACATGGTTATGACTTGAAACACGGTATGGATCAGCAAAAGAAAGCGGTTGAATCTGGTCTCTGGCCAACATTTCGATACAACCCTGAACTTGAAAATCCGATGAAGTTGGATTATAAGGGACCCAGGATCCCTGTGAAAGAGTACATGTATAACGAAGCACGTTTTAAAATGGTAGAGAAGATGAATGCTGAAAATGCAGCACAGTTTTTGGAGACAGCCGCATTTCATGCACAAGAGATGTATAAACGTTATGTAAATCTGAGTAAGATGGATGATAAGGATATTATTAAAGGCTAATTAAAATAATATGGACTGTTTCAAGTGTTTTAGTGGTACACTTAAAGAGATATCCTCTGAAGAAGAAATATATGAAAAAACATACAATTGAGCAACTTAGTATCTTTGTCAGTGTCACAAAATGGCTAATATTTTCTTCAATTATTGGTGTTGTTATTGGTGCCGGTGTAACATTATTCTTAAAAACATTACAGTTTTCAGAACAAAGTCAGAGCATGCTACCGTTCAAATACTATTATCTGTTGCCTTTCGCGCTGCTTTTAAGTGTGTGGATGGTGAAGAAATTTGCCCCGGATGCTGAGGGACACGGTACAGAAAAAGTGATCGAAGCAGTGCACAAGAAAAACGGTAAAATAGAAACAGCTGTAATTCCTATCAAATTATTTACTACTGTTTTGACAGTTTTTTCCGGGGGTTCTGTTGGTAAAGAAGGTCCTGCTGCACAGATCGGTGGAGGTATGGCATCATTTCTATCAGACCTTTTTCATTTTAGTAAAGAAGATCGTAAAAAATTGGTAGTTTGTGGAATTGGTGCCGGATTTGCTTCAGTTTTCGGTACTCCGATTGCCGGTGCTATTTTTGGGGTTGAGGTATTGGTGATCGGACTTATTCGCTATGATGTACTGCTTCCCTCTTTTATTGCTGGTTTCTCAGCCTTTACAACTGCTCAATTTTTGGGAATTGACTATACTTATTTTGATATACATTTCCATCAAATCGTTTCATTGGATCTTTTTTTGATCATGCAGGTTGTTTTGGCAGGTCTGTTTTTTGGTTTGATCTCTGATATTACCATTACAACTTTAAATCAAGTTTCCCATACTATCAAGAAGATTCCTTTCAATAGTTACCTTAAAGCTTTTGGTGGTGGAATCATTTTAGTCGGATTATCATTTATTGTAGGAGAACAATATTTTGGATTGGGACTTGATACGATAGACAACGTACTCCAACCTAATCCTTATTTCCCACCAGATATTCCCTGGTATGGATTTTTTCTTAAAACAATATTTACTTCTATTACACTGGGTGTCGGGGGAAGTGGTGGTATTGTAACACCTATTTTTTACATTGGTGCAACCAGTGGCAATCTGTTTGGAACACTTATGGGTGATCATATTGCTTTTTTTGCTGCACTTGGTTTTGTAAGTGTCTTGGCAGGAACAACAAATGCACCCATCGCTGCAACGATTATGGCTATGGAGCTATTTGGTTTGGAAGTTGCCCATTATGCTGCTATTTCAGTCGTTATCAGTTTTTTGATGACAGGACATAGAAGTGTATTCGCTTCACAGATCTTGGCCATGAAAAAATCTGATATCCTCAAAATAGATCTTGGTGAAGAGATCTCACGTACCAAAGTAGAAATGGGAGATAAAGAGATGAATAAAATTGAAAATATTCGTGACCGT
>JAGGRU010000411.1 GCA_021159425.1 Sulfurovum sp. | reverse complement strand
TGTTGTTCCCAAACAGTAGACATGCTCATCTATTTGATATTTAAGAAGACGCATTCGGATCGGAATTATTTCAAGATTGGGATTTTTTGATTTAATTGCTCGTTGTGTATTTGCCGGAGGATCAATAGTTACGACAATATCAGTATCATTGCTGGAAAAAAAATCCCTGATAAGCGTATAGCTACTTTGTTGCAAGCGAAAAATAGCGTGAATTTTTAAATCATTGTGTTGGTGAAGCATCTCGTAAGAGAAATATCCTCTATCGTAAACGACAACGTCATCCTTTTCCAAAACTTTTAGATGATCTTGTGCGCAGGTTCTTTCGTTCCCATGAGAAACAAAGTAAAAATCAAAAGGCATCTGAGATTTCAACTGATAGAGACAGCTCAACAACCCTTGTGGATAGTTTGCATTTTTTGATGGTAATTTAAAACCTTCTGACAATAGTTTCCGAGGAAGATTGATTTTGCTGCCATCTACTGCAAATATTCTATGTCCCAACCATTTGTATGTATCGTTACCGGTAAATTGTTGAGCATAAGTGATAATGATTTGTTGATTGATTCTGTTGAATACATTTTCGTCCAACTTCATTCTGGCAGTGCAAAATGAGGATGGTGAGATAGAACCCTTTTGAGGTAAGGGTAGGCCTAATCTGTCGCAGTTATCCCAAAGCTCATCAATTGTCGTTCCGTAACTCTGCGAGTTTTTTGAACAAACTAAACGAAAAATCAGAAGTATTATTAACATGGAGTTGATGACTCGCTTTCTGACTTGCCATTGTTCATCGTATTGAGACGCAACTTCGTCAATAACTCGGACGACTTTTTCCCACATATTGACAAAGTCGTCCCCAATTGAGAAGGAATTACTTGATTGAAGGTCGTTTCTGTATTTTTTCTTCAAGGATGAAGCGCTGTAATAATTTGTCAATGTATGTTGCCAGTCTGATTCTATCGGGTATATGTATATATCTTTAATTGATTGCTTTTGCTCGTGTTTTGGATCAAAGCGTCCGCGCCCTTTTGTTTTGCCAATATATTGCCAGTTTGCCGCTTGGTAACAGGTGCCAGCATACTTTGTTGTATCTACAAATGTTTCGATAAGCACTGGTCGATATCCATGCACTTCCAACCAATCGTTTCCGACCTGCTTTGTGGCTAGCGATAAAGCCTGGCTGGCAAGATTGGATACATTAACCCAAGGGAAAATCAAAAATCTGTTATTGCTAATGATGAAGTGTAAAAGTTTCTGTCTATGCTTTTTATCCCAGCCAATTAATTGATCTCTGGGAGCCAATGTTAAAGCTGCTGAAGCTGTAAACAGTAAGCAACCGAGTTTTTGTTGACGTGCTTTGGACACGATGAAATAGCCAATATGCGCTCCAACCGGGTGTTTGTATTTCAAGTAATGGTACTTTTGTATGTAAGCTTTCCACTCCTCTCGGTCTTCTTTTGCGATTATTCTCTGTAGCTCAATAGGGCCAATGTCATCAAGAGTATCGTTGATCGGGTGATTTTCAGGTTGATCAACAAACGTTGGAGCATGTTTAACTCGCGCCTTACTTTTTCTTTTAGCAGGAAGAGTAACAATGCCGTGTGATTCAAGGTTTTCCAATAAGGTCAAGGCAGAGTTGATCTTAAGTTGGCCGTTTGGAGTTTTCCAGTCCAAGTGCTCGCACAAAGTTAAGGCTAGTTCGCTGAGGCTGAGACTCTTAAAAGTCTGAACCGTTTCTTGAACCAGCTTCAATTGCTTTCTGGTGAACCTGCGTCCACTAAACGTAGTATTGGGTAAAGATTCAATGTCTTTCATAGGATCCTAATATACGGGAACCCTGTTTTTAAGTCAAGCGGTAAAACGAAATATCATAAAATAATCTGGTTACTCAATTAATTCATATGGTTACGTTGTTGTCTGGAGTTTTCTTGGTTTCTTGAAACGTAAGCGAATGCCATTGCCCCCCCGGCACCCAGACGAACTCCATCCCGGTCACCGGCTCGGTGAAAGTTTGCCCGGGATTATAGGATTGCCTTCCCGTTTCCTGAATGGCGGCTTCCCTGGCCATCCCCGAATTCGCCGGCGCCTCCCGAATAGGCGCAAACTCCGGCACCAGCTCCGCTTTCAGCAAAGACAACCCCGAAAGCCCGCACAGAACAATACCAAACAACGCCATCAACAAAACGCGACAAACAACACCAGGCCATCCACTTCCCATCACTTCACCTTTCATCTTTTCGATAATTCCGGGGACAGCATATGTAATTACCTTTCCCGATAACAACCAGCCTTTCACTATTCCCAGGCGGCTGCTAAAACAGGTTATACTGTCCCCGGAATGGTAAAACCCAAACAGAACCTTCACGGCAACCTCTTGCAGGGTTTTTACCGTTACCAGTACCATGCGGGTGAGAAACCTTTTGCCCAGCAAAACACCCGATTCCATTCTGTTAACCGGAAAAACCGGTACGCTGGGACTGGACTCGCACTCGGGGCGGCGTCAGGTGCGCTACCGGCACCGGCGTCGAGCTGGGGACACCAGCCGGAAGCCGAGGTAGTCGTCGTGATTAGCCGGCCTGTTCCTGTTGCGGTTAGCCGAGCGAACCCTCCTCGGTTT
>JAGGRU010000049.1 GCA_021159425.1 Sulfurovum sp. | reverse complement strand
TTACTAGTATGTCTGAGCTTGAGTGGGTTAGGTGTTGTGAAAAGTATGGGTTACAACTTGAACACTCAGAAATTACTGGTGATGGGTTAGGTCGTGATGGGATTGTTTGGTTGACTTGTGTTGGTGAGTTGGAGTGTGACGAAAATAAATGGAAATAGACTACATTTACTAAAAATATGTCAATATGACATATTTTTGAGTTTAAATTATTTTTTCTATTACAATACTTCTATATGATCCAGGAGTAAGCTATGAATGAGATGATCGTACAGAGTGAGATAAGTAGTCGTATTTTGACTTTAAGAGGTAAGCAAGTGATACTCGATAGAGATTTAGCAGAGCTGTACCAAGTTAAAGCTACAAGATTACGGGAACAGGTCAAAAGAAATAGTAAAAGGTTCCCTGATGACTTTATGGTGTCGCAAAATGCGATACCTTCAAAACAGCATCTTGGTGGTGCCTTGCCCTATGCATTTACCGAACAAGGGGTATATATGTTAGCCACAGTTCTGAACAGTGATGTTGCTATAGATGTGAATATTGCCATAATGCGAACCTTTACAAAACTCCGTGAATTTTCTAAACACTATAATGCTTTAGCCAAACAATTGATAGAGATAGACAGAAAGCACGGTTTGAGCTCTTGATGGATGATGTTGTAATCAGGCATAACTTTACCCGACTTCACAGTAATACTGGTTTGCTCACCAAAGAGTTTTACTCTCAACACATCATCATTCAATGCATTTAATGAATCAGAAGTGATATTACTCTGCTTGCATCGTCTGATGTAATCCTGTACCGTTGTTCTGGCTACACCTGTAGCACCTTGTATCTTTCGTGAAGAGATACCTGTAAGCAGATATAATCTCAACACTTATTTAGATAAGACTACTCCTGTCTCTTCAGCATATTGTCTCCACGCTGATTGAAGAAGCTTTAGTTTTTTTGTTTGTTCTTTGGCTAGGTCATGTGTTTCTGCCGGATCAGTCACAACATTAAAGAGTTGCCATTTTTCTGAGCCATAAGGCTTACCAACGGAAACAGCTTTATAATCACCTTGTCGCATCCACTTTCCATTACGCATTTCTCCACCAATAAATTCATCTTCGGCGTAAATTCTTTTCTTTGAGCCATCTAAAAGCCCTTTAAATGATTTACCACGCATAGTTTCTATACTCTTTCCCTTGGCTTTTTGAGGCGCTTGGATACCTGTAAGATCAAGTATCGTAGGCATAACGTCCCATACATAAGAAAAGGCCTTCATTTGCTGCGAAGATTTTATACCTGGTCCGGCAATTAGCATAGGGCTTCGTATGCCCCCTTCTCCAACTGTCATTTTAAAGAGTTGTAAGGGACCAGAACCAGCCGAGCCCCAGCCAAGACCATAAGCAAAATGAGACCCTGGTTGTCCAAGGTTTTCAAGTGAATTATCAAACTCACTAAACCATTTACTCGTACTATTACCCGGATAGTCTATACTTGACCAAGGATTTGAACCATTATCTGAGAGAAAGATTATGATGGTATTTTCATATTCGCCAATATCTTTTAAAAAGTTAATAACTCGACCGTAATGGTAGTCCATGTTTTCAACAACACCTGAATAAATTTCCATTTCTCTTGAACTTCGAGCTTGCTCTTTTTTACTTAAAGTATCCCAAGCTTTGAGTTTATGAAAACGCTTAGCTTCAGGGGCATCTTTTGAAACTACACCCTTTCTTTTTGCGGCTTTTGTCCGTTTTGCCTTTAGTACTTCATAGCCTTCATCATATTGACCCCTGTACTTACTTAACCATGGATCAGGCACATGTAAAGGATCGTGAGGGGCAGTAAAAGCAAGGTAAGCTAGGAAAGGTTTTCCATCCCCTTTATTTTCTCGAATAGACTCCATTAAAAAATCAGCATAACTACGTGTTGCATAAAAATCTTTAGGCAATTTGCTAAGTGCTTTACCATTTAAAGAGTATGCTGCTATTTCTTGTCCTGCTAAAAGTCCAGACATATCACTCCAATAACTAGCTCCCCCATAAAGCATACTAAAAGACTTCTCAAAACCTCTAGCATGTGGAAAGTACTCAGGTTGACTCCCTAAATGCCATTTACCTGCCATATAAGTGTGATATCCGTTATTTTTCATAACTTCTGCAAGTGAAGTGACTCGGTTGTTTAAATGACCTTCATACCCAGGTTTTCCTTTTTGATTTTCAGTAATTAACTCTTCCATATTCCCCAAACCTGCAATATGGTTATCTGTTCCTGTTAATAACATTGAACGAGTTGGAGAACAACTCACTGAAACATAAAAGTTAGTAAACTGCATACCACGTTTAGCAAGAGCATCAAGGTTTGGAGTTTTAATCTCTCCTCCAAAACTACCTAAGTCTGTCCACCCAAGGTCATCTGAAACTACAAGTAATATATTTGGTCTTTTTGGAGTAGTTTGCGCTTGTAATATACCAACTAAGCCCCATATTAAAGTTAATACCGTTATGACTAAAATTTTATATTGTCTCATTTTATATTTTCCTATTTTCTTTGGCTAAGTGTAGCTTATTTATTTGTAAAGTATTCTTGGCCCAAATTATACAATCTAAAGAGCCACTTGCAAAAAATGGGGTCAAGT
>JAGGRU010000002.1 GCA_021159425.1 Sulfurovum sp. | reverse complement strand
GAGTGATACAGTGCCCCTCCCATACCATCTGCAACACCAAGCACTGTGACAATGTAACCCAGTTGTGCTATGGAAGAATAGGCTAAAAGTCGCTTGGCACTGTCCTCCTGTATGGCTTTAAAGGTTGCAATGATGGAAGTCATTACCCCCATCACCGCTAACACATACGCAGGTTGAGTAATATTTACCACAAAGATGATGAGTGCATAGACTCCCATCTTTGAAACCACTCCTGAAAGAAATGGCGTAAAGAGGTTTTGTGACTCTTCATAAGCATCAACCAACCAGTAGTGAAAGCCTATAGTTCCCAATTTGATGAAGATCGCCAAGAGCATCAGTCCTGTAAATACGATCCCCATCACAGGACTCATAGCAGAAAAACTCTCTTTTGCATCCGTATATAAAAAGCTGTGATTGGTAGAATAGAGCATAAGTATAGCAATGAAAAGGCTCAGTGCCGATGCCATAGCAAAAATAATGTACTTATTCAGTGCCTCTTTGCTTAAAGTAAAGGATAAGAGGAAATAGGTAGTGATACTCATCACTTCCCAGCCAATAAAAAAGAGCAGATAATCCGCTGCATAGACGATGAGAAAAAGTGAAGCCGTCAGTAAAGCAAGCAGTGCATAAAAACTTTTACTCAATTTATATTTGGGTACTAAAAAGAGAACCATCACAAAAGAGAAAGAGATCAGTACAGCAAAAAAGTTTGCCAGATTTGTTGCTTTTAGAGACACAACAATATCAGTGAGACCAAACAGTGTTAAATCCATCATCACCCTCCTACCAATAGTGTTATGTAAGATCCTTCATCAAGCATCACAGAGCCTGCATCCAGTAAAAAGCCTGAGATCGTCATAGGTACAATACCGATAATGATCAGAGCCAAGGCTAAAAGTCCAAACAGGGTCTTTTGTCCAAGACTTATCTTGAGAGGCTCTCTTTTTTCACCTTTTTCAAACATAAAGCCTGCCAGTTTAAAGTAGTAGATTGCCTCTATTAAGGAGCCTATGATAATAATGGCTAAAACAGTGAACATGCCTTCAAGAGCAAAGCTTTTCAGTGCCAGGAATTTTCCTATGAAGCCGGCAAAGAGAGGGATACCTAAGAGTGAGAGCATTGCTATAAGCATGATAGCTCTTAGGAATGGTGAATTTAACGATTTAAGTGTATCTATATGCATACTTTTATGCTCTTTTTCTATGGAAGTCAATGCCAAAAATATGATGAACTTTGCAATAGAGTGAGACAAGACAATAAACAGTGCCGCCTGTATGGCATTTTCATTTTGCATCGCAAAAGCAGTAAAGAGAAGTGCAACCTGACCCAAAGAAGAGTAAGCAAATATTCTTTTTAGGTTTGTCTGGCGAAGGGCCACTATCTCTACGATGAGCATACTTACAGCTCCAAGATAGACTAGAAAAACTGAAAATTCTCCACTTGGTAAGAAGAGATACAGTATATGGAAAAACACAAAGAGATATGCTTTTACAACGATGGAGCTAAAGAGTGCATTGACAAGGGTAGATGACCCCTGATAGACATCTACAACCCAGAAATTCAGAGGGAAGATCTCTACTTTAAATCCAAAACCGATAAGAAGCAAGATAGAAATGAGCAACTTGATATTGTATGGAAGTGTTTCAAAACTTTGCGCTATGACCGCCAGGTTCAGTGAACCAATATTGATATAGATGAGCGCAATGGCAAAAACCAAAAAGACGGAAGCAACTGCACCCGTTAAAAGGTACTTTAGCCCTGCTTCCAGTGCTGATGGTGTTTTTTTGTAGGCACTCAGTATATAGGCAGAGATCCCTGCTATTTCAAAAAATACGTAAATATTGAAAATATCTGAACTCAGTACCAAACCTATGGCTGAAGCTAAAAGCATATTGATAAGAATGAAAAACTTTGTCTCGTCTTCATAGGCATCTGTTTTTCTGTGCATCAGGTAATAGAGTGAGAACAGCGTCATTAAAAGTGTAAATAAAACAACAAAAAAGAGTGAAGCCGAATTTAACACAAATGAGATCCCAAGAGGCGGTGCAATGGAGATGATCTCTACATACGATGAAGGTGTAGTGAGTAAACTGATTGCCAAAGAAAGCAAAAACAACTGCATAAGCGTAGAAGTATATACTACGCCGTTTTTACCGAACTTAGAGAGGATCGGTGTTGCAAATCCGAACAGTAGGGGTAGTGCTACAAAAAGAATAGAACTCATATTAGTGCCTCATCTCGTTCATCTTATCGATGTCTGTATTGCCTGTGAGTTTAAAATACTCGATCGCAAAGCTCACTCCAAGTGCAAGCACTGCCATACCAATAACGATCGCTGTCAGTATCATGGCATGAGGAATAGGATCATTCATCATTGCAACGTCTGTATGTGCACTGTCCAGTATAGGAGCGATAGAGTCTATTTTAAATGTCAAACCAATGAAAAGCAGAAAGATCGAAGTTTCCATTATAGCAACACTTATAAATATTTTAATAAGGTTTTTACGTGTCAAAAGTCCAAAGAGACCGACAAAGAATAGCATCATTGAGCCAATGGTCACAATAGTTTTGATCACTTCGGGCTGATTAAAAAACTCAAACATCATGATCCCTTTTGATCAGGTTTTGTACGATC
>JAGGRU010000212.1 GCA_021159425.1 Sulfurovum sp. | reverse complement strand
TAGCCATAGGTAAAGCATTGGATATTGCACAGGCAACCAATTATTCACCAAGAGGAACAGTGGTAGAAGCAGCAGTGAAGCCTGAAGATATCAAAGATTGTGATGTGGTGGTCATTACTGCGGGTGTACCAAGAAAAAAAGATATGACAAGAGCAGATTTGCTTAATATCAATGCAGGTATTGTTAAAGAGGTTGCAGGACATATTAAGAAGTATTCACCCAATGCGATTATTCTTTGTGTCTCAAATCCGCTGGATGTTATGACGTATGTTGTGCATAAAGTAACAGGTTGGGATAAAAATAGGATCATAGGTATGGGTGGCGCTCTCGATAGCTCTAGAATGGCATATCAGATCAGACAAAAGACAGGTTTTGGTGCATCTCAGATAAGACCTATGATCTTAGGCGATCATGGTGAAAATATGATACCATATCCTGATATTGCAACTGTCGGAGGAATACCCCTTGATCAGATTGTATCCAAAGAGGATATAGATGAAATTGTTGCTAAGACTAAAGATGGTGGAGCAGAGATTGTAAAATATTTGAAAACGTCAGCTTTCTTTGCCCCTGGACGCGCGATCTCTATTATGGTTGAGGCGATCTTGAGTGATGAAGAGAAAGTGATCTCCAGTTGTGCTATGCTAAATGGTGAGTATGGTTACGATGATGTGACTGTGGGTGTGCCATGTGTGATCGGTGCCAATGGTATAGAAAGAGTGATCGAGCTTAATTTGGATGATGAGACCAAAGCAAAATTTGCCAAGTCTGTTGCGTCGATCAAGGAGAATATCGATATTTTGACTGACGGTGGTTTTTTTGATTCTTAGATTACCATACTTCCCATTGAGCTTGAGCTTTCCTCAAGCTCAATGCCTCTTCATACAGTTTTAACAAATCACATTGTAGAATATTCTATTACTAAAATCAGGAGAAGAAATGAACTTTAGAATAGAAAAAGATACTATGGGCGAAATGCAGGTTCCTGCAGATAAATACTGGGCAGCACAAACACAGCGTTCGGTACATAACTTTCAGATCGGTATAGAAACGATGCCTCAAGAAGTGGTTTATGGATTTGCAAATCTCAAAAAAGCCTGTGCACATGTCAATAATGATCTTGGACGTCTTGATGATGATAAAACTTCTGCGATCGCAAAAGCTTGTGAGATCGTACTTTCTGGTGAACTTGATGATAACTTTCCTTTAGTGGTATGGCAGACAGGTTCAGGTACGCAGTCTAACATGAACATGAATGAAGTGGTTGCCAACAAAGCCACAGAGATCCTTGGCGGAGACTTTACCACTGAGCACCTTGTACATCCTAATGATGATGTGAACAAAGGACAGAGTTCAAATGATACTTACCCAACGGGTATGCGTATTGCTGAAGTGGTTGCTGTGACAGACAATCTTATTCCTGCACTTAATCAATTAAAAGCGACGTTGGAAGCAAAATCGGAAGCTTTTTCTTCAGTCGTAAAAATAGGTAGAACACACCTTCAGGATGCAACACCGCTTACTTTGGGTCAGGAAATTTCTGGTTATGTAGCGATGCTTGGCACAAACCTGAAACAACTCAATGATGCACTTGTCTATTGTAAAGAGTTGGCTATCGGTGGTACCGCTGTAGGGACAGGGTTGAACTCTCATCCTGAATTCTCTGAGCGTGTCTCTGCAAAACTCAACAGTTTTATGGCAAAAGATTACGGTTTCGTTTCTCAGCCAAATAAATTTCATGCACTGACAGGTCATGATGCAGAAGTAGTACTTTCCGGAGCATTGAAAGCACTTGCTGCAAACCTTATGAAAATTGCCAACGATGTACGTTGGTTGGCTTCAGGACCGAGATGTGGTCTTGGCGAGATAGAGATCCCTGCTAACGAACCGGGCTCTTCTATTATGCCAGGTAAAGTCAATCCAACACAGGCAGAAGCACTGACTATGGTAGCTGTGCAAGTAATGGGTAACGATGCAGCTGTCGGTTTTGCAGCTTCACAGGGAAATTTTGAGCTGAATGTCTTTAAACCGGTTATTGCCTATAATATTTTACAATCAGTAAGACTCTTGTCAGATTCTATGAGAAGTTTTGATATTCACTGTGCTGTAGGTATTGAGCCGATAGAAGCGAACATTGAAAAGTTCCTCAATGACTCTTTAATGCTTGTGACTGCATTGAACCCTTTCATCGGATATGAAAATGCCGCCAAAATTGCAAAAACTGCACATGCCAACGGTACTACTTTGAAAGAAGAAGCAGTAGCACTTGGACTCATGTCTGCTGAAGATTTTGACAAAAATGTAAAACCCGAAGAGATGATCGCTCCGAAAGCGTAACACTTTACTTTACAAAAGGTAGCACTTTGCTGCCTTTCAATAGAAAAACTCCCTCTCGACTGTGTAGAATTTTAACACTTTTTTAAAATTACCCCAAATAATAATTCAATTAACCCACAATTATCACTCAAAGACGTATAATAAAGGAACTTACTGTTAAAAAAAAGGAGTCTATGTGAATATACATGAATATCAGGCGAAACAGGTTTTTGCCAAGTATGATATACCGGTACCAAAAGGTATTATGGTTGAAAGCGTAAAAGATGCAGTGATCGCTGCAGAAGAACTGGGTGGTCCTGTTTGGGTTGT
>JAGGRU010000373.1 GCA_021159425.1 Sulfurovum sp. | reverse complement strand
ACCATCGCTTTTACTATGGCGAAATCTTGTGAATTAATGGCATCTATCGTATAAGACCCAAGCCCCGGAATTCCAAAAAATGACTCCATAATGAGACTTCCCATAAAAAGTGTAGGGATCACCACAACCACACCGGTTAAAATAGGCAGCATTCCATTTCTAAGTACATGCCCAAACAAAACTTTTAACTCTGAAAGTCCTTTTGCTCTGGCAGTTCGAACATAGTCCTGATTGATCTGCTCTAAAAAGATGCTTCTATACCAACGCACACCTGATCCTATGCCTGAAAAAACCCCTATGAGTACAGGTAAAATAATGAATTTTATGCCTTCCCATCCAGGTTCATAACCCGATATAGGTACCCAGTGCCACATCTTTGAAAAAAGTACCTGCCCGGCAATAATATAAAAAAGACCGGAGACAGACATGATCATGACGGCAACGATCATCATACTTGTATCTAAAGCCGAACCTCTAAAAAGTACCAGAAGCAGTGCCAAAGAGATATTGGTGATCAAAGCAATTAAAAAGGTAGGCAGGGCAATAGCAAGGCTTGGGCCCATTCTCTCTTTAATATCTGAACCTATGTCACGATTAGAATCAGAGATACCAAAGTCAAAAGAGAAAAGCTTCAATGATTCCTGAACAAAAAGGGTATCCGTTACTTTGGAAATACCTTCTGCTTCCTGATTGATGAAAAGCGGTTTCTCATACCCTCTTTCTTCTTTCCAGGCTTGTATCATTTGAGGTGTGACCTGTTTTGCACCCAACTGGGCTCTTGCCATATCATCAGGACTGTTTACCATAAAAAAGAGCATGAACGTAATAAGATTTACCCCTATCAATATAGGAATAGCATAAAGCAGTCGTTTAATGATATATCCGAACATTAGATCTCCTTCCTGATAACAGCTTTTTGTCTGTTTTTATAAATACGATGCAGGAAAAAGCCCATCAAAATGACAAAGAGCGCCAAAAAGACCAAAGGTAAAATAACCGGCTGATTCCACTCTTTTTGTTTTTTTGCTCTCAATGTTGCATCGACTCGTTTATATTTCAGTGTATTATTTGCCATGGCATTTGGCAGAACATTTTTGTACCATTGATGAAAGAGTGACAATGACTTAGGATGGACACCCCAGATCCAAGGTGCATCTTCTCTTACTATTTCCAACATCTCTTCTATTTTCTTTTTTCGCAGAGGAGAGTTTTTCATCGTTTTTATTTCATCGAACAGTCTGTCAAATTTTGGGTTTTGATAATTCGAAGAGTTAATGCCTGCTCCATTGGTATTGACCACAGCATTACCGCCATAAAGTAAAAACAGAAAGTTTTCAGGATCCGGATAATCTGCATTCCAACCCCACGAGAACAGTTGCACCTTTCCTTTTCTTACTTTCTCTTGAAAACGGTTATAGTCTGTAGAACGGATCACAAGCTGAATCCCCAATTTGGCAAACTGCTTACGTCGCCAATCCATCAAAGCCCTGTCATCGGGACCTGTGGCTGTAGCATCATAGTGTAATTTTAATTTTTTTCCTGTTTTTACAGAAACTCCATTGGGGTACCCTGCTTCCGCCAAGAGTTTTTTGGCAACATCCAAAGATTTTCGAACACGTTTACCCTTTACCCAGTCATAAATGACAGTGTCTGTTCCTTTTTCTCCCTCTTCATGACCAAATATTCCGGGAGGAAGAGGACCTTGTGCTGCAATTCCGCGTTCGTTGATAAAGATAGAGATATACTCTTCCTGATTTTGGGCTATACTGATCGCCTGTCGCAATTTTTTGGCTGATTCCGAATAACCTCCAACAATAGGATCAACCATATTGAAAGCCAAATAAAAGATAGAGGGTTGAACCGAACCTCTCAACTCTATCCCTTTTTCACTCATTTCAGAACTCAGATCCATAGTACCTGTGGATGAAATTTGAACTGCCTGATCAAAAGCTTCAGAACTTATGCCCGATGCATCATAATAGCCTTGAAGAAATTTATTCCATAAAGGAATACTCTCTTTTTCCAAAGAGTAAATAATCTCTTTGATAAAAGGCAGTTTTTTAGCAGAATCTTCAAGTAACTCTTTAGGTACATTTGACTTTTTTCTCTCATCTTCACTGAGTGATGGATAAGTTTCATTATGGTAATTCGGATTTAGCAGCAGTCTCATCTGCCTGTTTGGATTATTCTCCGCCAAATAGTACGCACCTGTGCCGACAGGAAACCAGTTCAATGTTAAATTTTTTGCCATCAAACCTTTTTGCTGATAAAACAAATCTGCTTCCCAGGGAATAGGTGCAAAAAAATTCATACTCAGCCAATAGTTAAATTGAGGATACTTGCCTTTTATTTTTATCGTTAAAGTATGGTCATCTATAACCTTAACACCCGATATAGCATGAGCACGCAGATCTAAAAATTCATCACTCTTTTTTTTCTCTTTTGCTATGTCTGTTATCTGTTCAGAAAACACTTTTAAACCAACAATATACTCTTGCATATTGTCCAAGATCGGCGAATTATTTTGTCTAACTGCCATTCTTTTAATAGCATATTCATAATCTGAAGCTATCAATTTACGTGTTGCCACTTTTTTAAGATCATCAAGAGAATCTATTTTTTCTAATTCATTTTCACTTAATTCACC
>JAGGRU010000064.1 GCA_021159425.1 Sulfurovum sp. | reverse complement strand
GTGTAACAGCGATCAAGTTCAAGATAGAAGGTGACTACGTTTGTGGTGCAACTACACTTGAAAATGAAGAAGATGAAATTTTGATGCTTTCAGAAAAAGGTTTGGGTAAACGTACAACAGCCTCTGAATACCGTGAGCAGAACCGTGCAGGTAAGGGTGTCATTTCTATGAAACTTACAGCTAAAACAGGCGATGTGGTAGGTGTGGTGTTTGTGGAAGAAGACAAAGACTTGATGTGTTTAACAAGTATCGGTAAAATGATACGTGTAGATATGGAGACCATCCGTAAAGCAGGTAGAAATACTTCAGGGGTAAAAGTGGTTTCAGTAGAGAAAAAAGACATCGTGGTAAGTATGGCAAAATGTCAAAAAGAAGAGAAAGAAGATGAATTGTCTGAAGGTGAAGACAGTGCTGAAACAACAACAAATAACGATAATACATTAGGATTAGAATAAAAAATGGAAAGAAAATATAACGTAGCCATAGTCGGTGCCTCAGGTGCCGTTGGTGAAGAACTTTTAATAGTTTTGGAAAATTTAAATTTCCCGATCAATAATTTATTACCACTTGCATCTGCAAATTCAGTAGGTGTTGAGGTAGAGTGTCAGGGTAGAGTCTTTAAAATAGAAGAGTTGACAGAAGAGGTATTTGACGGTAGAGATATCGATATCGCATTCTTTTCAGCAGGCGGAAGTATTTCTGCTCATTTTGCAAAATATGCAGTAGAAGCAGGCGCAGTGGTCATAGACAATACATCTCACTTTAGAATGGATGAGAGAGTTCCTCTTGTAGTTCCGGAAGTAAACCCGGAAGATATTGAACTATGGGAAGATACAGGGATCATTGCAAATCCTAACTGTTCTACCATTCAAATGGTACAATTGCTTAAACCTCTTCACGACCTTTATGGTATTAAACGTGTGGATGTCAGTACCTACCAGGCAGTTTCCGGTGCAGGAAAAGCGGGTATGGAAGAGCTTGTGAATCAGATGCAGGACTTCTTTGCCTTTAAACTTGATGAGACAAAAGTAGAAGCATTTGCTCACAGAATAGCATTGAATGTCATTCCTCATATTGATGTACCGCAAGAGAACGGGTACACAAAAGAAGAGATGAAGATGATCAATGAAACCAATAAGATCATGCACTCTGATTTTGCTGTTTCTGCAACATGTGTACGTGTGCCTGTACTTAGATCCCACTCTGAGTCTATTACTATTACATTTGAAAATGATGTAGATGTAAATGTAGATAAAGCAAGAGAAGTTTTAGCCAATTTTGAAAATGTAGTGGTTATGGATGATATTGAGAACAATGTATACCCAATGCCAACAACAGCAACCGATACAGACGAAACTTTTGTTGGACGTATCAGAAAAGATATCTATGCAAACAATATTTTACATATTTGGGGTGTGGCTGACCAGATAAGAGTTGGAGCGGCAACGAATTCAGTTCGTATTGCCCAAAAGTGGATCAAATTAGAGGAGAATACCTAATGATAGAAAAATTATTTGAAGGTGCCATTTGGCGATCTAGATTTATTGTTCTTTTGGCTGTTATTTTTGGACTGTTGGGTGCTATTGTGCTTTTTATAGTTGCTTCCATGGATATTTGGGGCGTAGCTGTTTATACCTTTAATACCATTATTACACATGCACACCCTGAGAATTTTCATGAAGATATTGTCGCAGGCATCATTGGTGCGGTGGATCTTTACCTGATCGCCGTGGTAATGTTCATCTTCTCTTTTGGTATTTATGAGCTGTTCATTTCAGACATAGACGAAGCAGAAGGAAAAAATGGAAGTACAATACTGGCTATTCATTCTCTGGATGAACTTAAAGACAAGATCGCAAAAGTGATCGTTATGGTTTTGGTGGTAAACTTTTTTCAAAGGGTTTTACACACCAATTTTACAACTCCGTTGGAGATGTTGTATTTCGCAGGTTCAATTACACTATTGGCTGTAGGGTTATATTTTTTAGGTAAAGTAGGAAAAAAATAATGGGTAAGATATTTGTAGACGCATGTTTAGGTAAAGAGACAGCATACACACCAGTATGGATGATGAGACAGGCAGGACGTTACCTGCCGGAATATATGGCAGTGAGAGCAGAAGCAGGAAATTTTCTTAACTTATGTCATAATCCTCCAAAAGCAGCAGAAGTAACGATCCAACCACTTGATATTGTTGGAGTGGATGCAGCTATTTTGTTCTCAGATATTCTTGTTATCCCGGATGAGATGGGTATGGACTTGTCTTTTGTAAAAGGTGAGGGACCGAAGTTCTCTGACCCTATAGAGACACAAGCAGATGTAGATAGACTTATCGGTGGTGATGAGGCAGCTTCAAAACTGACGTATGTGTATGAGACGATCGAACTTCTTAGAAAACAGCTTGATGAAAGAGGTGATGAGATTGCACTTATCGGTTTCACCGGTGCACCTTGGACACTTGCAACATATATGATAGAAGGGCAGGGAACAAAAACCTATAATATTTGTAAAAAAATGATGTATTCAAACCCGGAACTTCTGCACAATATTCTTGCAAAAGTAACTGAAGTCGTAAAACTTTACATGGAAAAGCAGATAGAAGCAGGCATTGATGTAGTCCAGATTTTTGACTCATGGGCAGCAGCGATTGAGCCGGGTAA
>JAGGRU010000010.1 GCA_021159425.1 Sulfurovum sp. | reverse complement strand
AACTACATTACAGGTGCAACAACCGCAATAATTACGCCATTTAAAAACGGTAGTTTAGATGAAGCAACGTATGCAAGACTGATACAAAGACAAATAGACAACAATATAGATGCTGTCTGTCCGGTAGGTACAACGGGTGAGTCTGCGACACTTACGCATGGCGAACATAAAAGATGTATTGAAATAGCAGTAGAAGTATGTAAAGGGACTAAAACAAAAGTACTTGCCGGTGCAGGAAGCAACTGTACACGTGAAGCGACCGATATTGCAAAACATGCAGAAGCCTGTGGTGTTGATGCACTCTTCTCTGTAAGTCCATACTACAACAAACCCAGTCAGGAAGGACTTTACCAGCACTATAAAGCCATTGCAACTGCTGTAAAAGTACCATTCATGCTTTATAATGTACCGGGACGTACAGGTGTAGATATTCTTCCAAATACAGTCAAAAGACTCTTTGACGATGTAGAAAATATTATGGGGATCAAAGAAGCAACAGGTTCTATAGAAAGAACCGTTGAACTCTTGGCAAAGATACCTGATCTCTATGTATTCTCCGGTGATGATGCGATAGACTTCCCTATTTTGGCAAGTGGAGGAAAAGGAATCACTTCTGTAACGGCAAACCTTTTACCGGACAAAAAAGCAGATTTAACCCATGCTGCACTTGAAGGTGACTTGAAGAAATCAAAAGAGATCAATGATAGACTTTTTGAAATTAATAAGGTGCTTTTTTGCGAGAGTAACCCTATTCCGATCAAAGCTGCCATGTATATTGCAGGACTTACTGATACTTTGGAATACAGACTTCCATTGGTTCCGCCAAGTTCTGAGAATATGAAAAAAATAGAAGAAGTCATGAAAAAATATAAAATAGTAGGAGCGTAAAATGTCAAATATGAAAGGTAAAACAGTAGTAATTACCGGTGCAACAAAGGGGATAGGTAAAGCAGCTGCTGAGAAATTTGCACAAAATGGTGTAAATGTTGCGTTGACATTCAAAATTTGCACAAAATGGTGTAAATGTTGCTTTTACATACAACTCTAATAAAGAAATTGCAGAAGAAATTGCTGCTGATCTTAGCTCAAAATATGGGATAAAAGCAAAAGCATATCCTCTTAATATTTTAGAGCTTGATGAATTCAAACCTCTTTTTCTTGCAATAGATGAAGATTTTGACAGAATTGATTTCTTTGTCTCCAATGCAATGATATACGGTCGTCCGGTCGTTGGCGGTTATGGTAAATTTATGAAACTCAGACCTAAAAAAGGATTACAGAACATCTTTACTGCAACAGTAGGTGCCTTTGTACGTGGTTCACAAGAGGCTGCAACCCGTATGGAAAAAGTGGGTGGCGGTGCCATCGTTACACTATCTTCAACCGGAAATATGATCTATATCGACAACTATGCCGGTCACGGAACAAACAAAGCTGCGGTTGAAGCGATGAGTCGTTACGCAGCAGTTGAACTGGGAGCAATGGGCATTCGCGTGAATGCAGTTTCCGGCGGACCGATCGACACGGATGCATTGAAAGCTTTTACTAATTATGAAGAAGTAAAAGCAGAAACGATCAAACGTTCAGCAGTGAGCAGAATGGGTACTCCTGAAGATCTTGCCTCTTCGATATATTTCCTCTGTACAGATGATGCAAGCTGGATCACTGGACAAACTTTAGTGGTTGATGGTGGAACTACATTCAGATAATATTTGTATGTTTTGTGGTGGTCGGTAAACCGACCCTACATAAATCCCGTAGGGTCGGTTTACCGACCACAATACAATAAAGAGAAGAAAATGCAAAGATCACAAATATTCAACATCCCAAATATTTTAGCATTCATCCGTCTTCTTCTCGCTCCTGTCATGTTCTTCTTTTTGGTGAACCAGGATGCTTCCATCTTTGAAGGGATACATCAATCCTGGCTCAATTACATTGCAACCTTTATTTTTGTACTTGCTGCAGCTACAGATTTTTTTGATGGATATATAGCCAGAACTTTTGATCAAATAACCGTTTTGGGGTCCATACTTGACCCTCTGGCAGATAAAATGCTTACACTTGCAGGTTTTCTTGGACTTATGATACTAGGCTCCGCTTCTCCCTGGGCTATTTTCCTTATTATTACCCGTGAACTCTTCATTACCGGGCTCCGTGTCTCTGCTGTCAGTCAAGGACTTGATATTTCAGCTTCATGGATGGGCAAAGTGAAAACGGTTGTACAAATGATTGCCATTGGTTTCTTGCTTATGGGCTGGCCGGGTGGAGAACTTCTTTTATGGATCGCTGTTGTGCTTACTCTCTACTCCGGATATGAATATGTCAGAGATTTTTTCAAATATACAGAAACTTGACTTTATATGGGAATTTTTCTGCCTAAACAGGTTTAGGGTTCCTAATACAGACAATTGATTAAAAATTAATCACTCCCCTGTTCATCTCCCATTAACTTTACTGCTATACTTCTTCAAAACATATAAAAGAAGGAAGTAACATGAAGTTTACAAAATTAAGTTTAGTAGCAGCATTGGCTGTAAGTTCTGCATTTGCAGGTGGAGACATTGCTCCTACAGAGCCGGTAGTAGTAGAAGCTGCACCAGAGTCAGCATTTGAAGTAAGTGCAAACCTTGCAATTACAAGTAACTATGTATGGAGAGGTATGACTCAA
>JAGGRU010000188.1 GCA_021159425.1 Sulfurovum sp. | reverse complement strand
AAGAGGAGAAAGAGAAGTTTAAATTTCTTCATATGCCTCTTTCTTCTGATACACTGTAAATTTCACTCCCACCTTTCCACCCATTTCACTCTAATGTTTCCACCTGTTTCATAAACATGTTTCCAGTCATTTCACTTTTATGTTTCCACTTTTGGACGATTTTGTGAAATGAATTTGGGAAAATGGTTGGCGAATGCAAACAGACTAATTTAGATACGCTGTTCCATCTTATGATGGAGCAGGAAATGGAGAAAATTAGTATGTTAAAAATTAAAGAGGTGTTTCGTTTAAAATACGAATCCAAACTATCTGCACGTAAAATATCAAGAGCACTCAATATAAGCCATACTGTGGTTAACAGATATATTAAACGCTTTGAAGATTTGTCACTTTCTTATGAAGTTCTAATGCTCTTAAGCGATAAAGAGATTGTCTCCAAGCTTTTTGATATGGAATCCAAGCCAAGTAAATACCCAATACCAGACTGGAGTAAAATACATCAAGAGTTAAGATCAAAAATCGTAACACTTGAACTGCTTCATGAAGAGTACAGAAATGATTATCCCGAGGGTCATTACGGATACACTTGGTTCTGTAATACCTACAAAGCCTATGCCAAAAAGTTATCTCCCTCTATGAGGCAGATACATAAAGCAGGAGAAAAAGTCTTTATTGATTTCTCCGGTGTAAGACAAGCGATTGCTGATCCCCTGACAGGAGAGATACAGTATGCTGAAATATTTGTAGCAGTTCTTGGAGCTTCAGGATATCCCTTTGTCATAGCTGTGCCTTCACAAAAGAAAGCAGACTTTATCTATGCCCACAATGCCATGTTTAAAGCATTTGACGGTGTACCAGAATTGTTGGTACCCGATAACCTCAAAAGTGCGGTCACAAGAGTAGACCGATATGAACCTGATCTCAATCCTGATTATGTAAAACTTGCAGAACACTACAGTACAGCTATCATGCCTGCACGTGGATATAAACCACAAGATAAAAGTCTGGTAGAAAATGGCGTGAAGCTTATGCAACGATGGCTTCTTGCACGGTTACGCCATACTACTTTTTACTCCATAGCTCAACTCAACAACAAGATCAATGAACTCATGCCTCTCTACAGAAACAAGAAGATGAAGAGACTGGGTGTCAGCAGACAGGAGCTGTTTGATACGATTGATAAACCTGCACTGAAGCCATTACCTGCCAATGACTATGAGTACAAAGAGCTGAAACTCCTCAAGGTCAGTATTGATTATCATATACAGCTTGACTATGTACTTTACTCTGTGCCCTATCAACTGATCCATAAAAAAGTAGAAGTATGGTTCAGTACTAAAATGGTCTCTATCTACTTTGAAGGTAAAGAAGTAGCCACGCATCCCAGACTCTATAGGCGTGGTGCATACTCCACACAAAAGGCACATATGAGTTCTGCACATCAAAAGTATCTTGAGTGGAGTCCCGGAAGGATCATGAACTGGGGACTTACCATTGGAAAGCATACCTCCAAGCTGTTACAGACCATTATGGAAAGAAAACCACATCCTGAAATGGGATACCGTTCCTGTTTGGGTGTAATGAGGATATTTGAGAAACATAAAGAAAAGGGCGTGAGTGAAGAACAGTTGGATGAAATTGCTTCTTATGCATTACGCTATCAGAAATTCAGACTCAAACAGATCAAGGAACTATTAAAAAGCCCACCACAAGAGCAGGAAGATGCTATGGCGGTGGCACTTCTGGAAACCCATGAGAATGTTCGTGGCAGCAGTTATTATGAATAAGGACAACCCATGCAGATAAAAGAATTAACCGATGAACTAAAACTAAACGCATTTTATGAAGCACTACAGGAACAGCTCGCACAGAGTGCCTATAATGAACTACCCTTTGAAAAACGCTTACAGCTTCTGCTTGAAGCAGAAAAGACAAGCAGAGACAACAAGAAGATAAAGAGATTGCAAAATCAGGCAAAACTCCATGAGAAGAGTGCTGCCATTGAAGAGATCAACTTTGCTCCCACACGAGGTATACACAAAGCAACACTTCTTGAGCTTGCCGGTGGTGGATATATTCAGAACCATCGCAACATTATTCTGACAGGTGCTACAGGCACAGGAAAGAGTTATATTGCACAGGCTTTAGCCAATAAAGCGATGATCCAAGGGCATAGTGCCCTGTATCTGAGAATACCAAGACTGATGCAACTACTTTCCTCTGCCAGAGGAGATGATGAGTATTTGAAACTTTTAGCCAAACTAAAAAAGATAAAGGTACTTATACTTGATGACTTTGGCGTTTCTCCTCTTAAAGCAAGTGAAGCCAGAGATTTGCTTGAAATAGTGGAAGACAGAACCAATCTTTCATCACTGATCATCACCTCACAGTTACCCATTAAAGAGTGGCATGGACATTTACATAACCCTACCATAGCAGATGCCATTTTAGACAGGATTATTCACAATGCTTACAAGATAAATTTAGAGGGAGAATCACAGAGAAAGTTGAAAAATCAAAAATGATGTTTCCAATTATGGTACAATTTTACCAGTCTGTTTCATTCGTGAAAAAAGTGGAAACATAAAAGTGAAACGGGTGGAAAGATTGAGTGAAATCTACACTTTGATGCGTTTGGCTCCTATCTGTATTTATTATACAAATAATTTGGATCTGGCAGTA
>JAGGRU010000154.1 GCA_021159425.1 Sulfurovum sp. | reverse complement strand
TAAGGCTTAAGCCCTACTACCGGTCTTGATGCTTCTGCAAAGTTAGGCAGGATCTCGATGAGACCTGCAAACGCGATAACTACAAATACCATTACTGCAAAGAAGAACGGATTTTTTTCTAACCAATGAAACATAACCTACCTCCTTATGCCATAGGTGATCTAAACTGTGGTTCTTCTGATAATTCTCTACCAGAAGTCATAGTTTTGATCATATTGTAAGCGAACATAATGAAACCTGTCAGGTAAAGTACGCCTGAAAGTGCTCTAATCGCATAGTAAGGGTGAAGTACTGTAACTGTATCGATGAAGCTATACATCAAGTTACCATACTCATCAACTGCTCTCCACATCATACCTTGTGTGATACCTGCGATCCACATAGATGTAAAGTAAAGCACAACTGCTGTTGTCTGAAGCCAAAATTGTGCTTCAAGTAATTTCTTAGAGTAAATTTCTCTTTTAAACATTCTTGGAGCCATGTGGAACAATGCCGCCATGATCATAAATACAACCCAACCAAGTACACCATCGTGAACGTGTCCAGGGATCCAGTCTGTAAAGTGCGCAATTGCATTTACTGATTTGATCGCTTGAATAGGTCCTTCAAGAGTAGAAAGCATATAGAATGTAGATGCCAATACCATAAATTTGATCAGTGGATTTTCAGTTAACTGGTTCCACTCACCTTTCATAGTAAGAAGCATGTTGATCGCTGAACCCCAAGACGGAAGAATAAGTACTATTGAGAATACTGATCCCATAGTCTGCATCCAATCCGGTACCGGAGAATAAAGAAGGTGGTGTGAACCGGCCCAAAGGTATACGAACATCAATCCCCAGAAAGAGAGAAGTGACAATTTATAAGAATAGATCGCTTGTCCTGATTCTTTTGGAAGGAAATAATAGATCATCGCAACAATAGGAACAGTAAATCCAAATGCAACCGCATTGTGACCATACCACCATTGTACCAATGCATCATTTGTACCTGAGTACATAGAAACTGAGTGCATTACATTACCTAGTCCACCAGAAGCGAAATAAGTAGGTATTGACATATTGTTAAAAATGTAAAGCATAGCTATCCCTAAGAATGTAGCAATGTAATACCACATAGAGATATAAAGTGCTTTTTCTCTTCTGATACCTATAAGTCCAAAGATTGACACACCCCAAAGTACCCATAAAATGACTATCACTATATCTGCCGGCCACTCATACTGTGCGTATTCTTTAGATTGTGAATACCCCATAAGAAGCGTAACTGTAGCGAAAAGTGCTCCTATAAACCAGATCCAAAAGTGCATTTTACCGATAATCATCAAAAATTTTGACTCTGCCATAGACACTTTAAGTACTCTTTGTCCCACATAATAGAATGTGGCAAAAGCCCCACCTACTGTAAATCCAAAGATAACTGTGTTCGTATGAACTGGTCTTAATCTTGAGAATGTACCATATTCACCAAGTAAATAGTTAAGTTCCGGAAATGCCAGTTGAGCCGCTATTAGCGTACCAATCAACATACCTAGAAATCCAAACAAAATCGTTGCGTAAGTAAACAATTTTGCTACGGAATAATCGTATTCCAATGCTGCGTTTGATTGCATGCATACCCCCTTATAAAAATTCTATGTTGTTGAAAAATGACAAACCTTGACATTATTTGACAACATTCGTACTTATTATAGGTTTTTTTTTCACATATAGAGCTTAAAATTATTGTCTAAAAAAGATTTGTTAATTGAATGTTAATAAAATGAGAGGAATCGTAGCTAATCGCCTGCTAGACGATAGGTTTCAGGGTCTAACTAAGAGTAATTCACTCCTAGTTAACCCTTCTGAAAAGAGATATTATGCTTTACCTTTTGCACTTTGGATAGAGTGAATATATTGATAATCAACCGTAATATTTTGTTCACTTGGTAGGTACTTAGCAAGCCTGGAAATCATCCCTTCAAAATCTGAAAATAGGTAATTTGCCATAGAGCCAGGGATAGGATTTATCTCATTTAAAAGTACTTCTCCCTCAACTACAAAAAAGTCACAACGGATGATGCTTCCTTTGAAAAGTGGGTCATAGATCTTTTTGAAACTCTTCTGTATCTTCACTTTTAAGTCATCAGAAATATCAGCTGCAAGCACTTGTGAATCACGTGAGAAATCCATATATTTTTTCTCAAAATCCAAAAACTCCTCTTTGTGTGGCTCTTCTACTATGGAAAGTTCCCATTCATTCGTGTAAGTTCCGGCTTGATTGTACTCTTTTACACCCTCAATGAAAGGTTCTGCTATTACATCTGTATCAAACTCAAATGCAACGTCCAGTGCATAATCAAGTTCAGCTTCACTTTTAACGATACTTACACCGATACTGCTACCCAGACGGACCGGTTTGATAATAACCGGGTATGCCATAGTGATCTTTCGTTCATCATTCTTTGAGAGGTATTCGTAAGCTACTGTTTTTACACCTAAACTCTCTGCAAGGAATTTAGTATAGAGTTTGTTGTAAGAGAGTGCTGAAGCTTCCATACGCGGAGAGATGAAAGGGATATTAAAAAACTCCATCATGGAAGCTATTTTTCCATCTTCACCGTCTCTGCCGTGTATGAGGTTGAGTACTACATCAATATCTACAGCTTTACTTCCAAACATACCGTCTATGAAGAAACCACCTTTTTTTAGTGTGAGTTGTTTAGATTTTTTATATTCACCGGAAGAGAAAA
>JAGGRU010000117.1 GCA_021159425.1 Sulfurovum sp. | reverse complement strand
AGATTATTCTCATTATAAAATCAAATTGTATGAACCTGTTGAAACAGAAAAAACAGAAGATAAAGATAAAGATATTTTAGATTCAGTGCAAAAACAGGCTAAAATAACAGAAGATATTATTAGAGAAAAACCGGAAGAGTGGTTTTGGCTGCATAAAAGATGGAAAAATCAGTTTGAGGAGTGTTATCGTGACTAAAGTATTTTCAAGATCAGCGTTTAATGTTGATACTGTAGGGTCATGGTTGTTAATTTTATTTGGATTTACCCTTCCTCTCTCGGTAGCAGTCAATAATATGTTTGCTATACTCATTATATTGTTATGGCTTTATAAAAAAGAGTATCAGAGAACATGGGAAATTATAAAAAACTCAAAAGTTGCACTTGCAGTACTTCTCCTTTTTTCACTACATATCATAGGTATGTTATGGACGATAGATGTAGATTTAGGATTAAAGATAATGAGAAAAGAGTGGATGTTTTTACTCTTACCTATGATGATGAGTTTTGTAAAAAGAGAACATATCCAATACTATATATCAGCTTTTTTGCTTGCAATAAGTATTTCAGAAATACTTTCATATCTAATTTGGTTTGAAGTCATTCCCCCATTTCTCAGGGCATCACTTTATGATCCTACACCCTTTATACATCATACATCCTATAACCCTTTCCTGGCATTTGCAATATATTTGACAGGGTATTATATGCTGTTTGATAAAACCTTAAGCAAGGTGCAAAAACTCCTTTTGGTACTTTTTTTCTTTACAATGAGTATTAATATGTTTATTACCGGAGGAAGGGCAGGGCAGGTTGGGTATTTAGTTGTGGTTGTTATCCTTTTTTTCCAATTTTTCAATAAACACTTTTTTAGAGCATTGTTCTTATCACTGCTATTTTTATCTGTGGTTCTCTTTACAGCATACTCCAGCAGTCAGATCTTTCAGGAAAGAGCAAAGCTAATGGTTTCCCAAATACAGAATTACCATATTGATAAAAGCACCAGTACAGGATTGAGCCAAAACAGTGTGGGCTTGAGGATCAACTATGCGGTCAATACCTTTGAAATCATTAAAGAACATCCTCTCATTGGAGTAGGTACAGGCGGGTATGAAAAAAGTTATAAAGTCATCAATGACAAAAATTCACCCAATGCCGAGCTTCATGGTCATCCTCACAATATGTATCTGTTTGAAATGGTGCAATTTGGACTATTCGGTTTAATAAGTCTTCTTTCTATTTTATATTTTCAATTACGTTTTGCCTGGAAAGAAACCAATATGTTAAGATCAAAAGTAGGTCTTGCATTGCCCATACTGTTCTTTGTCATTATGTTTAGTGATTCTTACCTGTTGGGACACTTTACAACGATGCTGTTTGTCTTCTTTTCTTCTTTTTTATACAGGCCGTTCAATGAAACAGATTGATCGTATTTTAATTATTATAAGGCGTTACAATGGTGATGTACTTTTAGCTTCACCGCTTATTGAGTCACTGCTAAAACAGTATAACGCATCTAAAATTGATCTTTTGGTGAATGATGATACTTTGGGTATTGCCAAAACCATTGCAGGGATCGATGAAATTCATACATTTTCATACACTTGGCGTAAACTTTCTTTTTCTGAACGTGTAAAAAAAGAGTTTACGCTTTTTAGATCTCTTTATAAAAAGTATGATTTAAGTATTAACTTAACTGCCAATGACAGAAGTATTTTATATGCCATAGCCGCCAGTCCTCATGCTATAAGTGCAGTGGAAGAGGAAAATGAAAAAGCCTGGTGGAAAAAAATATTTTTAAAACAAACATATATTTTTGACCTGAATAAACATATTCTAAGCAATAATCTAACCCCGTTAAAGTTACTTAATATAGAGCCGGAAGAAATAATATTAAAAGTGAATCATACTAAAGGCAGTCAAGAAAAAATTGAGCAAAAATTACAGGAGAAAGGTATTGAAAAATTTATTATTTTTCATCCCTCTGCACAACATGAGTATAAAATTTACCCTAAAGAGCATAGAGACACACTGTTAGCGTTGCTTAATGATTTGAAACTCCCCATTATTATTACGGGAGCTACATCAGAACTTGAACTGAGTATCAAAGCATCGCTTCCGAAATTGGAATATATTTATGATTTTATAGGAGAGACAACACTGGATGAATATATTGCATTGAGTGATCTCTCTATGGCATATATTGGTATGGATACACTGAATATGCATATTGCTTCAGGGCAGAATAAAAATATTTTTGCTATTTTCGGTCCTACTTTGCCGCAAATCTGGTCACCCTGGTCCAATGAAACACAAAGTTACGCAAAAGAGAGCAAAGCGGTTCAGAAATATGGGAATGTTACGCTTTTTCAAGCAGATATGCCTTGTGTTGCCTGTGGATTGGCAGGCTGTGATGATAAAGGCGGGAAAAGTGACTGTCTCTATAACATTGATCCAAATACAATTTTTAAAGAGGTGTCAACGTGCTTAACAAGATCTCTGTAGTCATACTGACTAAAAATTCATCTAAATATTTAAAGCAAGTATTAAATGCCGTAAGTGCATTTGACGAAGTGGTTATTTTAGATAATGGTTCAACAGATGATACGATGAATATTGCTAAAACATTTGACAATGTAGTAGTATATGAACATGAATTTATTGGTTTCGGACCCTTGAAGAATTATGCAAGCTCCCTGGCAAAAAATGACTGGGTACTCTCTTTGGACAGTGATG
>JAGGRU010000103.1 GCA_021159425.1 Sulfurovum sp. | reverse complement strand
CCTGAAAATATTTGATCAGGCTTTCCGTATATCGGGGGAGTACACCTTTGGGTTCAACCATCCCCTTCCCTGCTATGACTTCTTCATCGATACCTACAAGTCTATAATACACTTCCATGCATTTCAAAATACCCTCTTTAAAATGAGAAAGATTCTCTTCTCCTATCCTCGACCCGGCATTTTGATCTCTCATTGTCTGCTCTATCTGAGGAATCAATTCTTCTAATGGTTTATACTCTGTTTTGGGTAGAAAGTGATGAATTCCTATATATGACTGCATTTTAATAAACTATATCCCTTCTGCAATCATCGCATCTGCAACTCTTTTAAATCCTGCAATGTTTGCACCATCGACATAGTTACCTTCAACACCATACTCTTTTGCTGTTTCAGATACATTCGTACAAATATACTGCATCGTACCTTTCAACTTCCGATCAACTTTCTCAAAACTCCATTTTTGCATCGCTGCATTCTGACTCATTTCAAAGTTACTGACTGCAACACCACCGGCATTTGCAGCTTTTGCAGGAGCAAAACAGATATCGGATTTTAAGAAGTACGCTATTGCTTCAGGAGTGGATGGCATATTTGCCCCTTCGCTCACAGATATACAAGCATTTTTCACAAGATTTTTTGCATCAACCTCTGTCAATTCATTTTGTGTTGCACAGGGGAATGCTGCATGACACTCAAAATTCCAAACTGCATGTCCGCCTTTCGGATATTTTGAAACAGGAATATACTGCGCTTCCGGGTGAGTTGTAATATAGTCTACTAATGATTTACGGCGATTGAATTTCAAATCTTTCAAAAGTTCAAGATCAACACCTCTTGAATCATAGATCGTACCTTTGGAGTCTGAACAGCTTACAGGAATGGCTCCAAGTTCTATAAGTTTTTCAATAGTATATAGTGCAACATTCCCCGCACCGCTTACAGTACATACTTTTCCTTCTAAACTCTCTTTACCTTCAATTTCAAGCATTTTTTCTGTGAAATATACTACACCATACCCTGTGGCTTGCGGGCGCATAAGTGAACCACCGAAAAAATTTGGTTTACCGGTTAAAACCCCATCAAATTTTGAAGTGATCTTTTTATATTCGCCAAAGAGGTAGCCTATTTCTCTACCACCGACACCTATGTCTCCGGCAGGGACATCCATTGTTGGCCCAATATATTTATGTAACTCTTTCATGAATGAAGTACAGAACTTCATCACTTCAAAATCACTTTTTCCTTTGGGGTCAAAATCAGACCCTCCTTTTGCTCCACCTATAGGCAGACCGGTCAAAGCATTTTTAAGGATTTGTTCAAAACCCAAAAATTTCAAGATCCCTTCATTCACGGACGGATGAAAACGCAAACCACCTTTGTAGGGACCAAGTGTATTGTTAAACTGTACTCTGTATCCATTATTGACATGCACATTTTGCTGATCATCAAACCACTCCACTTTAAATTTAATAATTCTATCCGGTACTGTCAATCTTTTTACAACAGAATGTATAGTATATTTTTCATCAGAAATGATCAAAGGAACAATGGAATAGAGAACTTCTTCCAATGCCTGGTAAAAAACATCATGTTCCATACGGTGAGACTCTTTATGTTTTTTTATCTCTATCGCTATCTCTTTGTGGACTTCTTTTGTTTTTGCATCTTTCATAATTTAAGCCTTTAAAAATAATATATTTGTATTTTATCAGAATTAATAAGAAAGATTAATGTAAATAGTACATTTTATGAAAATAGATAGAAGTTTGATAGATTCTTTAGATATAATTTTCCATTAATATTAATTATACAAGGAATAAAATGATGGTAAATCTTAAAGAGAGAGAAGAGAAAGTAAGTCTTGCAATAGAGATCGCTATTAAAGTAGGCCTTTTGGCAATAGTAGTTTATTTATCCTATTTAATAGCCAAACCTTTTATGGCAATAGTAGTTTGGGGGATTATCATTGCTGTGGCGCTCTCTCCTCTTATTGATAGTTTGGAAAAACGTTTTGGTCATCGTAAAAAGATCATTATTGCTCTTACTGTTACAGTGATTGTAGCACTGCTGATCCCAACTTATGCGCTTTCAGGAAAGATGATCGAATCTTCACAAACGATCGCACACGCTATGAAAGATGGAAATATTACGCTTCCACCGCCGACTGAGAAGGTAAAGGAGTGGCCGCTTATTGGTGAAAAATCCTATGCATTTTGGGAAAAAGCTTCTCACAACCTGAAAGAGACTTTGGTACCTTTCCATGATGATATTAAAAAGATGGCTAAATCTATTTTCTCTGCATTGGGGTCTGGACTTGCTACTATCTTTATATTTGTGGGTTCTCTCATCATCGCAGCAGTGTTTCTTATAGGGTCTGAACGTGCTGTACTGTTTTATCAAAGACTTTCACGTCGTCTGTTAGGAGAAAAAGGGGATGATTGGGCAAACCTCTCTGCTTTGACTGTGCGTTCAGTGGTAAATGGTGTACTTGGTGTTGCAGTGATACAGGCAACATTAGCTTTCATAGGTATGGGATTGATGGGTGTACCTTTTGCCATGGTTTGGGCTATTGGTATTATGTTTTTAACTATTATTCAAATTCCGGCTCTGTTGATCGCCGGTCCGGTCATAGCTTATGTTTTCTCTCAAGGATCGGGAACAGTTGAAGTGATCTTTGCTATTTATATGATTCTTGTATCTATGAGTGATGGTGTACTGAAACCTATGCTTATGGGT
>JAGGRU010000383.1 GCA_021159425.1 Sulfurovum sp. | reverse complement strand
ACCGCAGGTCAGGAAGCTGTTGCGGACAGGCGTGATCCAGATGGCACTGTTCGATGAACACTTAGCGGAGGTAGAGACAGATGAGGGGATCCGCTATGTCTTGCGGCGCAACCCGATACGGACGTTGGAAGTGAGGAAGACGCGGCAGGAGAAACTGAGAGCGGTGGAGGAGACAGTTGATGACCGGAACCAGTACCTGGCGGAGCATGCACGGGCGCGCGTTGAGGTGGCACAACGAAAGGTGCGAGAGAAGATTCAGCAACTGAAGCTGTCGGGGTGGTTGAGTGAGAGAGTAAACGGGCGAGTGATCTCACTTGCTAAAGACACGGGGGCCTTAGCAGAGGAGGCCAAGCTCGATGGGTGCTATGTGTTGAAGACGGATCTTGGGAAGGAAGTAGCATCCAAAGAGACGATCCACGCGAGGTACAAGGATCTAGCGTTGGTAGAGTGGGCGTTCCGCACCAGCAAGACGGTTACCCTGGAGGTGAGGCCGGTACATGTGCGGACGGCATCACACACCCGTGGTCATGTATTCGTGGTGATGCTCTCTTACCTGATCATCGCTGAGCTGGCACGTTGCTGGCGTGAGCTAGATGTGACGGTCAACGAAGGGATCAAGCAGCTTGACACCATCTGTGCTACACAGCTGTTGGTGAAGGGAAAAGTGAGCTGCAACCAGATTCCCCGCCCACGGCCATTCCTTAACCAATTACTCGAGGCAGCACAGGTGAACTTGCCAGAGGTACTCCCCAACAAAGGAGTAACTGTGACCACTAAGAAAAAGCTCACCTCGCGGCGTAAGAAACGGTAACCCATCTACGCTTTCAGTCACTTACCCTCGCCTTAATTTGCGGGAACATCCGTTGAAGAAGTCGATATCTCGGTATCCGTAGGCTTGACGTTTGAGGGTTTTGATCTTGTTGTTGATTCCTTCAAGAGGACCAGTGGTGATGCGGTAGTCGTAGTACGCGAGGATGCCCTGACGATGTCGCTTCAGTGTACGGGCGAAGGTTGTGATCAGTGGGATGTTGGCTGAAAGAGCACGCTCGATCCAACCATCGAGGAAGCGGGTAGCGATCCCTTTGTTCGGTTGTTTCCACAGCTGTCCCAAGTCTTCTTTCAGGTAGTAACCGGTGGCTAACGGGGCGTTCAGTTCCAGAGCGGTTTGCAGTCGTTGCCGCTCGTTCTTCGTCTCATCGAGGTTCTCAGATCGTTTCAGCAGCAGCCAGCGGATCCCCTTGACTGCCCGCTTCCCTTCCTTGGTAACGGCTTGGCGCTGGATCTCTCGTCGTAGATTGGAAAGGGTGTCATTGAACAGCTTGACCACGTGGAAGTGATCGTAGACGATCGCCGCTTCGGGAAGGTGAGCCATAATGGCAGAGGTGTAGGCAGGAGAGAGGTCGATCGCCACTGCTTTCACCTGCGCTCCCGACCGTCTGAGACGACGCCAAAAGGGAAGAAGACTCTCCGCACCCTTGCCGTCCCCAACAAACACTACCGCACCCGACTTCATGTCCAATACCACCGTTAGATACTTGTGTCCCTTGCGCACCGCAATCTCGTCGATCCCCAGATACTGAATATCCTTGAGGCGTGGTCGGCTGAAGCGCCGCGTCAGATATCGTTTCTGAATCTCTTTGATGATATCCCAGCTCACTCCCAAGTGTCGGCTCACATCCAAGATCGTCATCCGTTGCGACAGCGCCAATACATAGCGTTCAAACGACCGCGTATAGCTACGACGTGGCTCAGCAAACCCCAAATGAACCTGCCTCAACGCTCCACACTCCAGACACAGAACTCGTTGTACCCGTAAGCGGAGCACTACCGGTTTTCCCCCAATCGGTACAGTGCGAAACTCCCGCTCTACACACCCGCGGCGTACTACCCTGCGACAGTTACACACCGGACATCGCAAGTGCTTGTGATTGTGCCTAATACGAAACAGAATTCCTCCCTGCTGATATTCGGTCGCTTCGTAGATATAGCCCCGCACCCCAAATGCGTGGTACAATAACGATGTGGACATGGCTTGACCTCCATTTTGTCTATTAACCGGCCTTTATACCGGCTGGAGGTAGGCCGTGTCCACTTTCTTCCTCTTACGTACGCAA
Organism: Sulfurovum sp.; assembly: GCA_021159425.1. Taxonomy (GTDB): domain Bacteria; phylum Campylobacterota; class Campylobacteria; order Campylobacterales; family Sulfurovaceae; genus Sulfurovum. The sequence goes on along the minus strand of JAGGRU010000383.1, from coordinate 623 downwards.
ATTCCGGATGAACCAAAAGTACACGAAATAGCAGTGGTTGCCTCACCTAAGAATGTACTCCAAATTGACGTGTCGTTCCTCCCATTTTCGGTTGTTCTTCGATCGTGCTAGTGCATCCAACTTGTCCTGCAGCTTGATGATCTCCCGTTTCACCTGTACCGGATTCAGCACCTCGTATTGTTCCTTAAGATCATCCTTTGCGTGTTGGGAGACAAAGGGCGATTCCAACACTCTCTGGAAAGGTGTTCTCGCTTGATCATATGTCTTCTTCACCTTGCTCCCAACTCTCTCTTTGCTGATCAGTTTCATGACTGGCTGAAAGAAGTTTGTGTACAATCTTAATAGGGCATAAATGGTGTTTAATACCCTGAGCTCTTGTTCCGTGTCGTAGCGCCGGTATCCCACCGCCTTCCTCACCACAGAGTAGTTCTTCTGCTCCACAAAGCAATTGTCGTTCTTCCGGTACGGCCTACTGCGGGTGAATGTGATCTCGTTCTCACGACAGTACCGCAATAGATGCCCGTTGATGAATTCGCTCCCATTGTCTGAATCAATCCCTAAGATCTTGAATGGAAACCTCTTCTTCGCCTTCTCAATCCCGGCAAATACCCACACCTGTGCCT
>JAGGRU010000214.1 GCA_021159425.1 Sulfurovum sp. | reverse complement strand
TACAAAGGTCTTGGAGAAATGAACCCTGAACAACTTTGGGAAACAACCATGACACCGGAGAACAGAAGACTTTTACAAGTAAAAATTGATGATGTAGAAGTAGCAAGTGATACCTTTACCCTCTTTATGGGTGATGAAGTTGAACCAAGAAGAAACTACATTGAAAGCCATGCTAAAGATGTAAAACACTTAGACGTTTAACCTGGTCTTATAAATGCTTCTATCGGAACGGCAAGAGAGAGAACGTAGATTTAAACTTGCACTTCGGGCAGGTATTCCTGTTGTTCTTCTTGTCTCACTGGTTTTTTACAGTACTTTTCTAAAAGACAATACTCTGAAGCTAACTCTGGAAAATGGTTTTTTAATAGCTGCTATTTTATTTATTACGGTTTATTTTATTTATTTCCTTATGGAACTAAGTGCCAAAGAGACACTTATAGATCAGACAACCCACGGATTCAATGAAAAATCTTTCATAAAACAACTGCAAACCTATAAACCAAAAACACTCGTTTTATTACTAGTAGAAAACTTCTCTACTATCCGTGAAAACTACAGCACAGACGATGTTGATCTACTCCTATATAACATCATACATAAGTTAAATCAGGAACTCGATAAAGCAGGATTAGACGAGGCACTGATCGCTAGACGTTATGGGGCAGAGTTCCTCATTGCAATCGATAAGAACAGTGATACTATACAAACGATATTTAATGATTTCATTGAGAATAATAAAGTCATAAATGATATTGAAGTGAATTACAATTTTGCAGTGATCACAAATACAGGGAAAGAGTTAAAAAAAGATATTCTCTATTTAAAAGATTTGATATCAACACAATACAGAAGTAACTCTAAAGGGGTGAAATCTAATATTATTAAAGATGCCAAAGAAGTATCAGAAACAGAAAAGTGTATACTAAGATCATTACAAGAGAAAAATCTTCTTTTATCATTTAGACCACTACTGAACATAAAAAGCAATACGATAGATATTTATGAAATTTCAGTTAAGTTGAAATCTTATCATATAGGAGATATTTTACCCAGAGTCTTCCTTCCTATTGTGAATCGTTTAGGCTTAGGTAGAGATTATGATCTGGCACTGTTACAACATGTTATAACCCTTCTTCCTCTTATAGATGAGAATATTTCACTCTCATTTAACCTTTCACCCTTCTCTCTTAGAGACAAAAATTTCCAAAAAAAGTTTTTCGATTATTTAGAGAAAAGCAAGATTGACCCTTCCCGTCTTATCGTTGAGCTTTATGAACGAAAAACACACCATGATCTCAGTGCTTATCTACAAACTCTAAATAAATTTAGAGCCAGAGGTGTACGCATTGCCATAGATAACTTCGGTTCTTCAAATGCTTCTATGGAATACATGAAAAATTTCAATTTTGATCTTGTGCAGTTTGACAGAGACTATGTAACAAAACTGGATGATATCAATACATATGCAATGTTAGGATCTTTAGTTAAAATGTCCAAAGATCTAAATATTATCACGGTTGCAAAATGGGTAGACAATGAGTCACAAAAAACTAAACTGAGAGAACTTGGTATAAATTATCTACAGGGATTTGGTATTTCCAAGCCCATATCCGAACAAGCACTTATAGACAGTTACAACTAAAGGACAGAAATGAAATACGGTGAAAAAGAGATACAGGAATTTGACATTAATGCTGAAGAGAACTTCTGGCCAAATGAACATGAAAAAAATTATACGATCAAGATAGAACTTCCAGAGTTCATGTGCCTATGCCCACGTTCAGGCTATCCTGATTTTGCAACACTGAAACTCTCTTATATGCCCAATAAAAAAGTCATAGAGTTAAAAGCGATCAAGTTGTATATCAATTCATTTATGTACAGACATATTTCTCATGAGAATTCTGCAAATGAAATTTATGATGCACTTTACAGTAAACTAGAACCAAAGGCCATGAAACTCATAGCAGACTTTAATCCCAGAGGAAATGTACATACTGTTATTGAAATAGACAGTGAAAACAACTAAAAGTATGTCAATATGACATAGTTTTAACCTCTCCTGAAAATATATTATTATTCCCTTATACAAAGTACCAAGGATAGAAATGATAGATTTTCAGGAAGTAATGCAGCGTATTAAAGAGATCCTCATCGTTCAAACAAAAAAAGAAAAAATATTAGATAGGGATATTGCAGATACACTAAAGTTGGATCCGCAATATTATGCAGTGATCAAAAGACGAAAAAAGATCCCTTATGAAAAATTGGCTTATTTCTGTAAAGAAAACAGGATCAGCATGAATTGGATACTCTTGGAACAGAAGCCTCAAAATCTGAAATAGCTCTTTGGATTTTATACCTTAATGAACAAGATATACTTTTTATCTTCGTCATTTTTTCCAAAACCAACAACTTCTACATTGGAATATTGTACATTCACATCCATTCTAAGCTCATACATCATCTTATCCATGTCTTGTATCAACAAAGGTGGAATAAGAGCTCCTATGGTGACTCTCATGTCACTGCCATCTATTTTAAAATTAAGTTGTTTTGTTTCATCATTTAAGACTGCTAAATTTAAAGGTGTTTCTCCTGCATAGATGAGTTTTGTACTGTCTGTTTCATCAGCTTTGAGTAATCCTGCTGTGACTACATACTCTTCATGGTTTCCTATCTGTTCTCGTACATCTTCTATGAGGTCTATGATGAATTTCATTTTTCTTCCTTTAAAGGT
>JAGGRU010000386.1 GCA_021159425.1 Sulfurovum sp. | reverse complement strand
CTGCTGTTCCCGCTTTTTCACTTTTAGGCTGATACAAATAGTTATTGAGTTTTTCAGGGAGTTGCTCTGGTATCTCTAATGTTTCAAATTCTTCTTTTGCCAACTGCTTTGCTTTAAACAGTGCCATTTGTACCCGTGAATAAAAGTTTGCTGCTCCTTCTCCTGAAGTCTCTATGCTCAGGAAGTTTGCCTGTGGGTAACGGGAGGTGACTAGAGATTGTATACCGTCAGATACAGCTGAAGAGGGCATGCATCCAAATGGTTTAATGGAAATGACTAAATGTGCAAGATTGTGTTTGACACTTTCTATAAGGTGTGCTACTTCCAAGTGTCCTTCACCTCCGCTGCACTCAAGTGTGTAGTATTCTTTTGCAAGTTTGGCTAATTCATCCATATCCGGAATTTCATAATCGTGCAGACCAATGGCTTTGGCATAGAGAGAAAAGTGTGTTTTAATGGCAGCTTTCCCTGCCTTAATAAGTACTTTGGTTTTAACATTTGAGAAATCAATTCTTTTACTGTCTTCTACCTCTAGTTGTTCTCTGTTTTTAAGAGCTTGTTCTGCCTCCCAAATACTTAACATAAGACGGTTCACGATAGGTTGAGGTATGCATTCTGCACCTTCAGCTTCTAAAAATTTGTGCAGATTGTAATTTCCGTCACCCTCTGTCATGGCAGCCCAGAACTCTCCCATGACCATGACTTTGGCTTTGGGTTGAAGACGGTTAAGTTGTACTTTTTCCAATACAGATCGGCAGTTCCACATAGCTTTTAAAAGATTGGAGTGATCTGAAAAAGCTTGTGAGACGATCTCTTTGCATTTTTCAACGGCGATGTCCACAGAACCTTTTTCTATTTCGTAGGGACGCATTTTATACGTTAAAAGATTGATGATATCCCCAATGATGACCGCTTTGATCAGTGTAACGAAGAATTTTGGTGTAAAGTTTAAAATATTCTCATCTATTTCATCCCCTTGAAAGATCCCTTTATCATGCTCAAAACTTGTCAGTCTAAAACCGTCAAATCCTGCATCACGCAGGGCTTTTTTGTACTCGGTGATATACATTCCAAAACGGCAGGGACCACAGCCTCCTGCTGTAATGTAAACATATTTACGAACGATCTCTTCAGAACTTAAACCTGTTTCATCTCTCAAATTTTGTAAATATTTGACAAGATTCCCTACAGTAAAATAGGTAGGGTTACACTGTCCTCGGTTTCCGTAAGCTTTCCCTTTTTGGAAGGATTCAAAGTTTGGGTTAGGAAGCGCTATGAAGTTTATATCCATTGAATTCAGTGCTGCTTCTACGAGTTTGTCCTGTAGTAGAGTTAATCCACCGGAGAGGAATATGGTTTCTTCTTTAGGTGCATACTCTATGGGTTTTGATGGAATATCTCTCCATTGAGTAGATTCTTGGTTTATGAAGCTTAGATCACCGTTTTTGTCTGTTGTTTTTATGCTTGAACATGATAAGCTCATACCATTATCTCCTCTTTGGTCGGTGAACCGACCCTACGGTTTTTTACATCCTTAAGCGTTTGTTTATACTGCTCCAAAGTATAAGCAAAAGTCTTCACCCGTATCTTAATAGACCCCCCAGGCTTATTCGCATCAATATCATGTAAAGTTAAGTGTGGTGTACGTGAAGCACCAAGTATTTTGTCTATGATGGAATAGGTAGGTGCATCATGTCCACACTTAAAAGAGCTAAGATCAAGTACCGCTACATTTGGATGTCTTGCTGCAAATTTAGCTGCCCAGACTTTCTGAGCGGAGTTGGTTGAAAAATTCTCTAACCATACATCTCGAATGTCATAGGGAGACTCTATGATACTTGCATTTACATCTTCGCCGAAGTATTGCATGAGATACTTTTTGTCTTTTGGAATAGCACGCATGGAAAGTGTTTTAAATCCAAGACTCTGAAACTCATCAAGCACTTCATGGTTGATCCCCGGATCAGAATGATAAGGACGACCCAATAGCAAAATAATTATTTCATCCTTTGCTACTGCTTCATCTATAAGGGTACGTCCGTCTTTCATTATCTCTTTATCGTTTTTATCTAAAGCTTTCCATGCCTGTTCAACTGCCCAGTTGTTTTCATCTTCAGATATGCGTAACTTTTTACCCCAGGTATGAAAGAGTTGTTTTTTGAGCAAGTGGTGATTGTCAAAATTCAAAGCATCATCCACATATTCTATGTTTTTTTCTTCAAAGAGATTTTTCTCTTTTGTAAAAGCAGACCAGACAACTTTAGGCGTACCTGAGACTATGGGGCAAGAGGTTTGTCCCATTGTGTGTCTCACATAGCCGGGAAGTTCAGTCACCGCAGGAAACCACATATAATTAAAATTTCTTTTTGCAAATTTTTTCTCATAAAGGAGTGAATAGACGTGAGACTGTGCTACCTTTGCAGGGTAACATGAATCTACAGAGCCATATTTCGCACCTTCTAAAAACATGTCTTCATTTGAAAAATTTGAAAACTGTATATTCAGAGGCTGTATATTAAGTGCTTCAAGATAGGTTCTCATAAAAGGAGCCAATGAATAGACATTCAGCACTTTAGGTATGGCAATTTTTAGACCTTCTCTATAGACTTTATCCTCAGCTGTACTGAGTTTAAAATTTCTGCTGATCTCTTTTCTAAATGTAGGACCCCATCCACCTAAAGTAACTTTTACTTGCTGTTCTTGTATTTGTGTAGAAGATGTTGGTTTTTCTTCCAGATCGTAGG